>JAKSNN010000001.1 GCA_024399755.1 Paludibacteraceae bacterium
CAAAAGCCGCAAGTAGAAAGTCAGAAGGTTATCCGTGACGGCATTCTCTACATCCTCCGTAACGGCAAGACCTATAACGCCCTTGGCGGAAGAGTGAAGTAAAAATCTTCGCAACATGTGTATAACATGTGTATAACATGTGTATAGAGTTTGTAAACAAAAAAGGGGGTGTGCCACAGCGGCACACCCCCTTTTCTTTATTAAATCTTTGTGGATACCCCCAAAGTATAATGCTTAATCAGTTCCTAAAAAGCCTTACGCTTACTTAAAGAGATTCTTCAGCCAAGAGCAAATGCAGCAAGTCTTTTTTGCCTCCTTTGCTGCAGGTTGCCCAGCAGGTTGCGCTGCGGGAGCAGCAGCCTCTTTCTTCTCCTCTGCAGGGAGTTGCGGACCGGCAGCAACAAGCGCCTTACCTGCATCGTTGGTGGTGTATTTGCCGAAGTTCTTGATGAAGCGACCTGCCAAATCAAGCGCTTTCTTCTCCCATTCGGCAGCATCTGCGTATGTGTCGCGAGGGTCAAGAATCTTAGGATCAACGCCCGGCAGAGCCGTTGGTACTTCGAAGTTGAAGTAAGGAATGGTCTTGGTAGGAGCCGTCTTGATGGAGCCGTCCAAGATAGCATCAATGATACCGCGCGTATCGCGAATCGAGATACGTTTGCCCGTGCCGTTCCAACCCGTATTAACGAGATAAGCCTTAGCGCCACTCTTTTGCATTTTCTTAACCAGTTCCTCTGCGTATTTGGTTGGGTGCAACTCCAAGAAAGCCTGACCGAAGCAAGCGGAGAAGGTTGGAGTAGGCTCGGTAATACCGCGCTCTGTACCTGCCAATTTAGCGGTAAAACCACTCAGGAAATAGTATTTGGTCTGCTCCGGAGTAAGGATACTTACAGGAGGCAGTACGCCGAAGGCATCAGCACTCAGGAAGATAACGTTCTGTGCGTCAGGACCTGCACTAATCGGGCGAACAATCTTCTCAATATGGTTGATAGGATAACTTACGCGGGTGTTCTCGGTAACGGATTTGTCGTTGAAGTCGATCTTGCCTTCAGCATCTACAGTCACGTTCTCCAAGAGCGCGTTGCGACGGATAGCGTTGTAGATATCAGGCTCGGACTCCTTGTCGAGTTTGATAACCTTTGCGTAGCAACCGCCTTCGAGGTTGAATACGCCTTGGTCGTCCCAACCGTGCTCATCATCACCGATGAGCAAACGTTTCGGGTCGGTCGAGAGGGTAGTCTTACCCGTTCCGCTCAAGCCGAAGAAGATAGCGGTGTTCTTACCCTCCATATCCGTGTTAGCCGAGCAGTGCATCGAAGCGATACCTTGCAATGGCAGGTAGTAGTTCTGCATCGAGAACATACCTTTCTTCATCTCTCCACCATACCAAGTGTTGATGATTACTTGCTCGCGGCTGGTGGTGTTGAAAGCCACGCAAGTGTCGGAGTTGAGCCCGAGTTCTTGATAGTTTTCTACTTTGGCTTTTGAAGCGTTGTAGATAACGAAGTTCGGCTCGAAATTAGCAAGTTCCTCTTCGGTAGGTTGGATAAACATGTTCTTTACGAAGTGAGCCTGCCATGCTACTTCCACGATGAAACGAACAGCCAAACGGGTCTCTTTGTTTGCACCGCAGAATGCGTCCATCACGTAGAGGTTCTTGTTGCTGAGTTCTTGTTGGGCGATAGCCTTTACTTTGCCCCAAACCTCTTCGGTCATAGGGTGGTTATCGTTCTTGTACGCTTCGGAAGTCCACCATACATTGTCATGACTTTGCGCATCATCTACGATGTATTTGTCTTTAGGTGAACGACCCGTAAAGATACCGGTCATTACGTTAACGGCACCGAGTTCGGTCAACTGACCTTTGTCGTAGCCGGTCAGACCTTCTTTAGTCTCTTCTTCGAATAAGAATTCGTAGGAAGGGTTGTGTGCAATTACGGTTGCTCCCGTAATTCCATACTTGGTTAAATCTAATTCCATAATGTATAATTGTTTTTGTAGTTGTTAATTCCAAACTCTTAATTATTAACTCTTAACTCTTAATTATTAATTCTTAAACGCCCCTTCTTTAGCACGTTACAAAGGTACTGCTATTTTTTCAAATGCGCAAATTTTAGCGCTTTTTTCTGCGAAAAAGTGCCGATTGATAAGTGAAGTTAGCAAATATACCTATTTTTTTCTGCGCGCACGCGGGTGTGCGGAGAGGTACGATTGCTTGATTTGCTCGAAAGTAGTGTGGGTATATACCTGCGTAGAGGCGAGGCTTGCGTGCCCAAGCAGGGTCTGAATCGTGCGAATATCTGCGCCGTTATTGAGCATCGTTGTGGCAAAGGTATGACGCAGCACGTGTGGCGAATGTTTGTGGAGCGTACTTACCTCGCCCATCAAAGAGCGGACAATCGTGTATAGTTGGTTGATAGTCAGTTTGTTCAGACGTTTTTGGGTCTGTCGCACCCAGAACGCATCTATGCTTTCGCCCCTTTCGGCGATTAACTGCCTGCGCAGGTCTTGATAGTGCTCAATCTGCTGAATAAGATGTTCGCCGATGGGTACGATACGCTCTTTGCTGCGCTTACCGAACACCCGAATCTGCCCTTCCCGTGTGTCAATATCCTTGTCTGTGAGGTTAATCAGTTCGGCGCGACGCATGCCCGTTTGGTAGAGCATCTGGATAATCAGGGCATTACGGACGCTATCGAAGTCGTCCTCGTCGGCATGGATTTGGGCTACCTGCTCCATTTCGCTTTCCTTGAAGAAGACAGGAAGCGGTTTGTCTGTTTTGGGCGAGATGATACGTTGGGTAATATCTTTCTTAATTTGCCCTGTCCGCAGCAGAAACTTATAGAAACTTTTTAGGCAGCATAGTTTGCGCTTGACGCTGCGGGGCGAGTTATGCTGCTGCTCCAGCAGGTCAATCATCCATAGTTTGATGTCGTTCTCGTCCAGTCGTTTAGGGTCAAACGCTTCTGTTTCCCAACCAAAGAACCGACAGAAATCGCGCAAGTCGTTGGTGTAGGCAAGGACGGTCTTGGGCGAATAGCGACGCTCAATAGCAATATAATCAAGAAAATGCTGAATCAAGGTGCAGCCTTACCGAAGTGGAGGTTATCAATGTATTTCCTTCCCGGTATCTTCCGTCTTCTCAAACGGGAACAGACCAAACAGTTCGGCATCAATGCGGTCGGTGATGGAACGGAAGTCCTCGGGGTTTTGCGCAAACTTCACATGGTCGCCATCGACAATCAGGAGTTTACCTTTATAGTCGGCAATCCAGTTCTCGTATAGTTCGTTCAAACCTTGCAGGTAGTCAATACGCATGGAAGCCTCGTAGGAACGTCCGCGCTTCTGAATCTGTGCCACAAGGTTCGGAATGCTGGAGCGGATATAAATCATCAGGTCGGGCATCTTCACCAACGACATCATCAGGTTGAATAAGTCGCAATAAGTGTCGAAATCGCGGTCGGACATGAATCCCTGACGGTGCAGATTAGGCGCAAAGATACGTGCGTCCTCGTAGATTGTGCGGTCTTGAATAATGAATTCATCGGTTTTCGATATATCCACTACGTCCTTAAAGCGCTTGTTGAGGAAGTATATCTGCAGATTGAACGACCAGCGCGACATGTCGTTATAAAAGTCTTCCAGATACGGATTGAAATCCACACTCTCGAAGCGTGGTGTCCAGCCATAGTGTTTGGCTAACATGTTGGTCAGTGTGGTCTTACCACAACCGATGTTTCCTGCGATTGCTATATGCATAGTTATAAATTTTGTTCCGAGAACATACCGAATAGTTCCGCATCAATCTTGTTGACGATGGCTCGGAAGTCCTCCATATTGTGTTCAAAGTCCATATTATCAGAGTTAATCGTGAGCACACGTCCCTCGTAGTGGTTATAGAGATAGTCCTCATAGATTTCGTTCAGCCCGGTGATATAGTCGAATTGTAAGGTCTGTTCGCACTCTCTGCCACGTTTCTGTATTTGGGCGATGAGAGTGGGAATGGATTTGCGGAGATAAATCATCAGGTCGGGCACTTTGATTCTCGGTTTCATGAGGGCAAAAAGTTCCATGTAGGTAGTATAGTCGCGCTCACTCAAGTCTCCTCGCAGGTAGTTGTTTTTCACGAAAACGTTAACACCCTCGAAGATGGTGCGGTCCTGTACGATTGTGTGTTCAATCCGTGCAATATCCAACACATCGCGGAAACGTTCTTTGAGGAAATATGTCTCCAAATCAAATGACCAGCGTCTAATATCCTTGTAGTAATCTTCCAAGTAAGGATTAAAACTTACACTCTCGAAGCGAGGTTCCCAACCATAATACTTAGCCAGCATTTTGGTTAATGTTGTCTTACCCGCACCAATATTTCCTGCTACTGCGATGAACATTTTTCTAACGTTGTGCAAAGGTACTGCTTTTTTTCAAGATGTGCAAGAGAAAACGAAATATACTTGTAATTTTACCACTCAAAAACAATGTCACTTATCAAAGGGAAATGGTCGCTGAGGTTTGCGGCTTCCCATTCGAGGCGTTCTTTTTCATCGGTAGCAGCGTTAGGGTGAGTCGCACTATAGCCGTCAGGTGTGATTTGTTCCACTTCGGTATTGAGAATCTTACCGCCTTTTACAAATATATTATCCAAATACGGCGTGCAAGAGGATACGTTATAGCATGTTAACAGGTTGCCGAAGTAGCCACAGTTGGCAGCCTCAAAACCGCTATCCGTAAAGCGTTTTGTGGAAGCCACACGGTCTTTCTCACGGAAGTTGAAGTCGCCGGCTATCAGCACACGCTCCTCGTTCTTGTACCGATCCAAAAGGATAGTGATGGACGAGTCGTTCAGTTCAAACGACTGCCAAGGCAAGTGACATTCGCAGAGAATCACTTTCTTTCCGCCTAAATAGAACACCCCCTCATACGCCGTATAGCCACGCTTGAGTTCTACTTCGTGCATCTCGCTCAGCGGGAACACGCTGTGTAGCGCCACACCGATATAATATCTTTCTTTTGGAGCGATGTAGTGGTGCGCATATTGTGGCAAAAGGGCATCTACGGCTTTTTCTTCGCCGTAGAAGATACTACTCCATTCGCAGATTCCTACTACATCGGCATGATATTTGGCGAAGATACGACGATATTCCGCCTTCTTGGCTTCGTAGTCGTCTGCGGTAATAGCCGATTTGTAGTCGTTTCCGTTGGCATAGTGCCCGATGTTCCAATGGAGATAACGCAGATGAAACGCTTGTGGAGTGTTGTTTTTCTTGTTGGCAGCCATGCTGTCACCCATACTAAGTAGCGAGATACTTAATAAGATAAGAAGGAGTCGTGTGTATTTCATATCGTGTTATTTTGTTTTCTTGATGATACGTTTTAGGTAAGGCAGTATGGCTTTTACGTAGTTGTTAAAGCCGGCATCTGTCAGGTGGGTATTATCTACGGTGCCTTCGCCGTCTTTGCCTGCGAAGTCGCATTCGTTCATGTAATAAAGGTTTTTATGTCCCTCTTTGCGCAGGCGCAGGTACGTTTGCTTCCAAATGGCGTTACGTTTCGGGTTATCTTCGCGTAGTCGTGTGTCAAACTCCTGATTAGGCTGTATCTCGCAGGGCACCATTAGTATAGGTTTGTCTGTGATGCTATCCGCCAGCATTTTCATAAACGTGTAGGCAAGGCTATCGGTCAAGGCTAACGGGTTATTCATTAGCGGGTCAATCACATACATTGCTATATCCTCGTCCATCGATAAAATCGTGCGGACGTTTTCGGGATACAGTTTGGCGCTACCCGAGAAGCCCATATTCACACATTCGCGATTGAGAAGACGTTGCAGTTGATTGGTCTGTGTTACGCCTGTGCGGCTGGCGCACCCGCCTTGCATAATGCTTGTTCCGAAGAAAACTATCTTGCCTCCGTGACGAGGGTTATCTACTTTGGGATATTCGATTATGGCTGCGGAATCTACGCCGATTTCGAATTTATCAACACCGTCGTACAAGGGCAAATAGATAAGGTACTCGTGCATTTCGCCGTCCATGCGTGAGGTATATTTACGTTGCTGCTGTTTACCCTGTTGCGGACGAATGGTAGCGATGTAGTGCCATTGGTTATCCGCTTCGGTCAGCAGGTAGAGATCGGAGCCTTTGATTCCTGTGAAAGGCATGTGATTCATTACCTCATCTTCCTTTAGCAGGTAGCGTGCTGCAATCGTTTTTGAGTTGGTGCGAAAACGTATGCCGATACCTGCCGAACATTGTGCCAGTTCAAATATCTCGGGACGTGTTTGCCCTTTCAGCGCATCGGGAATGCGGGTCAGTGCAGGTTGTGTACTGCGGTAGCCCCGATTGATAACACGATAGTTGGTAGCATCGGTATAGATGAGATTATCTTGTGTGTTTTGCGCCAGAGAGGGTGATGCTAAGCAAAGGAAAATGCCAATCAAGGCATCGGACAGAAACGTTTTCATACGTTTAGATGATTTAGGGTGCATATTTGTTCCGTTTTACGCTGCAAAGGTACTACAAATTTTCCGAATGTGCAAAAAAAAGCGCACGGAAGCGCCTTTTTTGCCGGACGATGTACAATTGAAAATGTCAATTAGTCCGCTGGTGCTAATGTCAAAAGTATAATCGCACAATGTATAATGTACGATTTGTGATTTGTAAGGGTACGGTGAGGGTTCGGTCTGGGTTCGGTGCGGTACGGTAGTGGTACGGGGAAGGGTTCTACAAAAAAAGGAGCGCGATTCACATCGCGCGTCCTTCCACATGAAAAACACTATTTATTAATAACACAAACTAACTGCATCACTGCAGTTATGGGTTAGCCCTCAACGAGCTTATATCCTTTGCCATGCAGCCCTAAAATCGTAACGGACGTGTCTTCTAAGATTTTCCGCAAGTGATTTACATAGACCGACAATGAACGAGATGCAAAATATGTATTCTCTTGCCAAATCTGATTTAGAATGACATTACGTGCTACAACTTGGTTCTTGTTGCGAGCCAACAGGAGCAGCAATTCGTTCTCTTTGGCAGAGAGATGTTTGCCGTCAAATATCTGACGAACCGAGTCAAATTCTTTCCCGCTGAACGTAAAAACGGTTTCTCTATTTTCCTTTGACATCACACGACGCAAAATAGCATTGATGCGGCAAATGAGAATATCCATTGAGAAAGGCTTCGTCACGTAGTCGTCACAGCCTAATTCAAAACCGCGGATAATATCTTCGCGTGAAGAACGCTCCGTAAGGAAGATGACAGGAATATCTATGTCGCGACTGCGTAGTGTGGTTAGCACCTGAAAACCATTCATGTGAGGCATCGAGACATCCAAAATCAAGACATCAAAATGCTCATGCTGAAACTTTTCCAAGACGTCAGCACCAGAATGTACATTGTCAACCAAAAAGCCTCTCGAACTCAAGTAATCAGCCAAAACGGTTGACAAATTGACATCATCGTCACATAAAATGATATGTTTCTCTTGTGTTTCCATAACTATTTGTTATCTTACAATAACCGTGCCATACTAATAAAATGTCATAAAAAAATATGAAAATTTGTAGTATTGAAAAAGTTTTCGTAACTTTGTGCCGAATTAAGCGGAATGCTATACGATTATGAATAAAGTATTACTTATTTTTACAGGCGGAACAATCTCTATGGTTCGTAGCAAGGAGACTGGCGGTTTGGCTCCTGCTGATTTAGAGACGTTTAAGGCAAATGTGCCGGAACTCTTCTCCAGCGATATCGCTATTGAGATGCTACCGTTCAATCCGTTGATTGACTCATCTGATGTCAATCCCGATAACTGGGCAAAGATGGCGCAAACGGTGTATGACCATTACAACGAGTTTGATGGCTTCGTTATTCTGCACGGTACTGACACGATGTCTTATTCTGCCAGCGCACTCAGTTTTATGTTGGATAATCTGAGCAAGCCAGTCATATTTACAGGTTCGCAATTGCCAATCGGTGTGTTGCGTTCCGATGCGAAAGAGAATCTGCTAACTGCCATTGAGATAGCCGCGGCAAAGAAGGAGAACGGCGAAGCGATGGTGCCGGAAGTGGCGCTTTATTTTGGCGACCGTTTATTCCGCGGTAACAGAACCACCAAACGTAATGCGGAACATTTCTCTGCTTTCAACTCGTATAACTTCCCTGCTTTGGCGAAGGCGGGCGTACATATTACCTACGAACCTAATCTCATTCGTTATCCCAAGACTTCAGCACCCCTACGCTTGCGTGTCAATACCAATCGTAATGTAGCGGTACTCAAACTCTTCCCGGGCATTACGGAGGAGATAGTGCACAGCATTCTTTCTACTCCGAACCTGCGTGGCGTAGTGCTTGAAACCTATGGTGCGGGGAATGCGCCTTCGTATGACTGGCTCTATCGTCAATTGCGTGATGCAGGCGAGAGAGGTATCGTGATTGTCAATAAGACGCAATGTAATACAGGTAGCGTAGAGATGGGGCGCTATGAGGTCTCTATGAACCTGCTGAAAGCGGGGGTGCTCTCCGGCTACGATATCACGACGGAGGCTTTGCTTACAAAGATGATGTATCTGCTTGGCGAGAATCCAACCGATGTGGAGGAAGTAAAACGCCAGTTGCAAATCTCGCTTTGTGGCGAAATGACCACCGAGCATACACGCTAACACATAGTAAAATCACCAAAAAATCAATACAATGAAAAACTTACAACCTCAAGGCGTATGGAATAATTTCTATAGCCTTACACAGATTCCCCGTCCATCGGGAAAGAAAGAAGAGATTAGCCAATTCTTGGCAAACTATGGTCGTAGCCTAGGCTTGGAGACTATTGTTGATAAAATGGGTAATGTGATTATCCGCAAACCTGCTTCTGCCGGTTACGAGAACCACCCCGGGGTGATTCTGCAAGGTCACATGGATATGGTACCACAGAAGAATGCCGATACTAAATTCGACTTCGAGAAAGGCGCTATTCGCGCGTACGTGGAAGAAAATAAGGAGTGGGTTACCGCTGACGGCACTACGTTAGGTGCTGATAATGGTATCGGCGTTGCTACGGCTATGGCTATCTTGGCAGATAAATCCGTTGTTCACCCGCCGTTAGAGGCTTTCTTTACCGTAGATGAGGAGACAGGCATGTATGGCGCTTTCGCTTTGGAAGGCGGTATGCTGCAAGGCAAAACGTTGCTTAATCTCGACTCTGAGCAAGAGGGCGAACTCTACGTAGGTTGCGCCGGTGGTGTAGACGGTACGGCTAAATTCGACTTCACACCTGTTGAGGTAGAAAAAGGAGACATCGCTCTCCGTATCAGCCTGAAGGGCTGCAAAGGTGGTCACTCCGGGTGTGATATTCACTTGCAACGCGCTAACGCAATCAAACTGTTGTTCCGTTTCCTGAAAGACGCTGTAGCCAATTGTGAGGCTCGCTTGGCAGATGTAGAGGGCGGTAGCCTGAGAAACGCTATTCCTCGTGAGGCTTTTGCTACCATCACGATTCCTGCTGAAGGGAAAGATGATATGATGGAGTTGGTCGCAGATTATGAGGATTTGTTCATTCGTGAATACGATGGTGTAGAAGACAATATATCTCTCACGGCAGAAGAAATTGCTTGCCCTAAGACCGAACTGCCGGAAGATGTGCAAGACTTCCTCATTCACGCTATTACGGCTTGCCCTCACGGCGTATATCGTATGATTCCGGAGATGCCTGACGTAGTAGAAACCAGTAACAACCTTGCCATGATTCGTATGGACGAGAAGGAGATTGTAGTTTGCTGCCTAACCCGTTCTTCAGTGGAATCGCGTAAGGAGGAACTGCAAGAGATTATCCAATCTGTATTCTCCATAGCAGGTGCAACTATCGAGTTTACCGGTAGTTATCCGGGTTGGAAACCTAACTTGAAGAGCCGTATCTTAGAGGTTATGCAGAAAGTCTATAAAGACGAATTTGGAGAGACCCCCCGTATCATTACGATTCACGCAGGCTTGGAGTGCGGTATCATCGGTAGAAACTACCCCGGTATGGAGATGATTTCCTTCGGTCCTACGATTGAGCACCCGCACTCACCCGATGAGCGCGTGAATATCGCTACGGTACAGAAATTCTACAAGTACGTTTTGGCAACTCTGAAAAGCCTCTAACCGACAGCACCAATCTATCCGATTTGCAACGCAATGAAGATTATTGCCCCCTCCATATTGTCGGCTGACTTTGGCAATCTGCGCGGAGCGGTTGAGATGATTAACCGTTCCGAGGCAGAGTGGCTGCACGTAGATGTGATGGACGGTGTGTTTGTACCGAATATATCATTCGGTTTTCCTGTAATGGAGCCCTTGAAACGATATAGCACCAAGCCGTTAGACGTGCATCTTATGATTACGCACCCAGAGAAATATGTGGAGCGTTTTTGCGATGCAGGAGCATGGAGCGTCGGTTTCCACTTAGAAGCCACAGACGACCCGATACCTGCATTGGAGATGATTCGCAAGAAAGGCGCAAGGACATGCCTAACTATCAACCCCGATATTGATGTGCATCGTCTTGACCCGTATCTTGACAAGGTAGATATGGTATTGCTGATGTCGGTATTTGCCGGATTTGGCGGGCAGAAGTTTATTCCCGAAACGATGGATAAGATTCGGTACGTGCGGGCGCAAATCAAGCAACGCGGACTGGAAACTCTGCTTGAAGTAGATGGCGGGGTGAATACGGCGAATGCGGGCGAAATCTTTGCTGCCGGAGCAGATGCTTTGGTAGCGGGGAGTGCTGTCTTTAAGGCAGATGACCCGTTACAGGTAATTCGTAGTATGAAAGCATAAAAGGCTATGAGACGATATCCGATGGCAGTCCTATTGCTGCCACTTATCGTGGGCATATTATGGTGCCACTTCGTCCATTCGCCAATTGATTTGTTACAAAGCACGGAGGTCAAATACTTGGACTCCGTGCATATTTTTAAGGTGGCAGTACGCGACTTTCCTCGCGAGTGCAAGAAGACATGGCAATACGAGGTAGATATTCTGCTGTTGCAAGACTCCGCTACGATAATCCGTACGCACGAGCGCGCGTACCTCTATATACATAAAGACAGCCTGCGGCAAATGCCAGAAATGGGCGATACGCTTTGGGTACAGACGGCTTTTCGACGTGGGCAGAAGATTGGAGATTTCGATTACGGACTCTATCTGCGTAGGCAGGGGCTTATCGGAAGCGGGTATGTGCCGTCACATAGATGGACTATGGCTGCGCAAGGTAAGACCGATTACTATAACCCACGATATTGGCAATATCGCTTGAGAGAGCGCTATCGTGCTTTTGGTATCGAGGAAGACGAATTAGCCACTTTATCTGCTTTGACATTAGGTTATAAGGAAGATTTAGACACGTCCTTAAAACGGAGTTTTCAACGTGCAGGGGCAGCACATATATTGGCAGTCAGCGGACTGCATACGGGTATCATCTATTCCGTGATTCTGCTGTTGCTGAACGTCTTTGGCTTTTATCCTCCCTTGTATGAGGAAAAAGGAAGACGAATCGTAAATGGAGTGGTGTGTATCATACTTTTGTGGGGGTATGCTCTCCTGACGGGAATGACTCCTTCGGTAGTTCGAAGTGTAGTGATGTTCTCGTTGGTGGAGATTGCAAGAATGGCTTATCGGCAGCCTGTATCGCTCAATACCGTGATGGCGGCAGCGTTTCTGATATTGGCGTTCCGTCCTAACGACTTGTTTTCGGTGAGTTTTCAACTGAGTTTTGCTGCTGTTGTAGCCATCGTGCTTGGATTAGAATGGTTGCCAAAGATACATCTTTCGCAACGTATGAGAGCATCAAAATGGCATAAACCATTGATATATGTATGGGAGGTTGTGGTTGTCAGTCTATTAGCACAATTGGGGACTATGCCTCTATGCCTGTATTATTTTGGGCAGACAAGCAACTGGTTTTTGCTGACTAACCTTGTGGTGATACCTTTGGCATGGCTTATTGTGGTAGTAGCGGTAGTGCTACTGACTATCGGTTGGATACCGCAGGTCGGGATATTGATAGCGTATGTAGAGAGTTGGTTGGTGAAGGGACTGAACGGATATGTAACGTGGGTGGAACAATTGCCGGGTGCTGTCACCGAAATCCGCACTTCGTGGCAAATGGCAGTATTGTTATACGTAGCCATAGCAACAGGTGTCTTGACCTTGAAGCATAGCCGTTGGTGGCTAATAGCAACAGGCATAACATTAGCAGATTTCTGCTATCTATATACTTTATAAAGAGAGAAAATAGTTATAAAAATATGAAATCGTATTTATTATCAGAATTAAGTGCGCTAGTGGAAGCGACATTAACGGAGGCTTTGCCTGATACATATTGGGTGCAGGCAGAGGTGGCTTCGCTATCCGAGAAAAGCGGACATGGGTATTTTGACCTTGTAGAAAAGGGAAAGAATGGTATGCTTGCTGCAAAAATGCGTGCGACGTGTTGGAGCAATATTTTCCCTATGTTGTCCACTTATTTTACACAAGAAACGGGTTGCTCGTTGCAAGCAGGAATGCAGATATTGGTGGAAGTAGAGGTGCAATATCATAGTGTTTATGGATTGTCTCTCAATATCGTGAATATTGATCCTCGTTTTACGATAGGCGATTTAGCGCGTCAGCGTCAGCAGACGATACAGCAACTCATTAGCGATGGCGTTATGGGCATGCAGAGCGAACTCCGTTTGCCTACGCTATGCCAACGCATAGCCGTTATTTCAGCAGAGACTGCGGCCGGATATGGCGATTTCTGCGACCAATTGGTCCATAGCGGATATAGGTTTATTCCTACGTTGTTCCCTGCTGTGATGCAAGGCGATAAAGCAGAGCAATCGATTTTGCAGGCACTCAACGCCATTGCAAAGCAAGACGATGCGTTTGATACCGTAGTAATTATTCGCGGTGGCGGTGCGACAACAGATTTAAGTTGTTTTGATAGTTATACCTTATGTGCTACTTGTGCGCAGTTCCCACTTCCTATTTTGACAGGCATCGGTCATACGCGCGATGTATCGGTATTGGATATGGTAGCGCATCAAGCTCTTAAAACACCGACAGCAGTAGCCGCTTTCTTGATAGATAAGTCGGCTGCGGAGAGTGAGCGTGTGCAACTGCTACGCAATCGTTTGCGTCAAACTGCAGAAAGGCAGATACTTATTCGGCGGCATCGAATAGAGATGCTACAACAACGTATCGCCCTTTCGTCACCGGAAAGGATTTATAAAATGGGTTATTCGCTAACTACCCTCAACGGCAAAGTAGTGCGTTGCACTAATGATATCGCACAGGGACAACTTCTTACCACGCATTTGATAGATGGTGAGGTTCAATCTATTGTACAATGAAATTATCCGTTATCAGCAAATCACAATGGATAGGTGCTGCTATCTTAGTCGGCATGGTGGTTGCCGTCATTGTGTTTGTGCATATCGTGCCACAACGAGAGGTTACTCCAGATTTATCATCGGTAGATAGTGTCCTGATTGACAGCGTTTCCAAGCGTAGAAAACCTTATTATCGGCACAAGAAATACAGTTATCCGCGTGATACTATAGCGCTTTGTTTGCAACCTTTTGATCCCAATACGGCAGATAGCATGACATTGCTGCAGGTGGGTTTGCGTCCGTGGCAGATACGGAATATGCTCAAGTACAGAGCAAAAAATGGAAGGTGGCGCAAGAAGGAAGACTTAAAGCGACTATATGGTATGAATGATAGTCTGTATGCGATGTTAGAACCATATATTTGTATAGACACGGTGACTTTTTCCACCTGTGAAAGGGAGGTTGATACAGTAGCCACTACCAAACGTGATACTGTCATTGAACTCAATTCGGCTGATATAGCAACGCTGCAGCGGATTCGAGGTATAGGAAGAGGTGTGGCGCTACGTATCGTAAAATACCGCAATGATTTGGGCGGGTTTGTATCGCCAGAGCAGGTTCGAGAAATCGACAAATTGCAGCAGATGGATAGGGATAGTACAATTTATTTCTGGTTGGATTCGATCATTCCTTACCTCACTGCCGATAGTAATTCTATACGTAAGATTAAGGTGAATCAAACAAGTCTTGACCGCTTAGTGCGCCACCCCTATCTTACGTATCCGCAAGCAGAGGTTATCTATAAACGAATGTTAAGCAGGAAGATACGGAGTATTGACGATTTGCGCGGACTGCCCGAATTACCTGATTCGGTACTGACGAAGATTGCTCCTTATCTTGATTTCTCTCCAAGAAAACGAGATAGATAGATTTGCTCAGGTTGACCGGGAGTGGGGTGCAGTTCTGCTTTATCTAATAGATGCAATGTGGCTAAATCCATAATAGTGGAATAGCCGCTGCGGGCGATAATCGTTTTTGCAGATTGTAGGTACGCCACTAAGGTAAGATCGTCAATGTGAGAGGCGAGGGTAAGATTATCCAATTGGAGTTTTGTGTTCGGCTCGGCAACGAGTCCGCGAATAATCAAGACACGCTCCTTTTGGTGCATAAAGCGTGTGATAAGTTCCTTTTCAAAGAGTGTGCGCTGCGGTTCTAATCCGGATAGAACGGCAACAATATCGTAGGTCTCGGTGGCGGAAGAGGCCGGTTGCTTCGTAGAAAAGCGTGATAGCAAACCGATATAACGGGCGTGGTGAGGTGTATGTTTCGGGTGACCGAGTATACCTGACAATCCGTCTTGGGCAAGGTCGGGTACCCAAATCTCATCATAGCGATTGCTGATGGCGCGATGAACAGCGCTGCATAACGGCTCAAGCCAATGCCAGCCGTCGGGCAGGCAGATATGTAATTGGTGGGTGATATATACGCAACGTGTTAGGCGAGAGAAAAGCCCAAAGCGGTTGTCGGAAACAACCAAATCGAATGTTTCACGTTGGAGCAAGTCGTTAAGTATATGATGATCAATCCAAGCGAAGCGAAATAGTTGTGGAAGGGCTTTTAACATCGCAAGAACCTGACTTTGCGAAGCCGAATAACGCAATTGCAAAGAGGCTAACCCGATAGTTCGTAGTTGCGGGAAGTGTTGCGCCAAAAGGGTCAGCGAGTTTCCATCACCTCCTAATACCACCTCATCGCCTTTCGCAAGGTAATCGCGTATGAGCGGTATGCAGCGGGAAGCATGACCTAATCCCCAATTAAGTGGCGCAACGAGAATCTTCATAATAAGTCAGGCGCAAACAATCACTTTATAGCCTTTGTTGCGTAAGGGCGAGGCGATAGTTTCCATCTCCTCACGGGAAATCTTAGATAAGGTCTGTACGGGGGTAGCGCGATCAATGACATAAATCATAATCTCTGCAGGGTGCAACTCGTCCACGGCTTGATACCAAGCAGCAAGTTCCGCAGGCGTGGTGTTGTCGATATGTACTTTAGGGGCTGCGGTATTAGAAGTAGGTGTACTATATGCAGGGACATCACCGCGAAGGAAACAAGTTTGTAAGATAAAGTCCCCGTCGAATTGGGCTATCCATTGCTTGATTGTAGCGACGGAGAGGTCATGGTTGACTGGGCGGTCAATCAGGCGCATCGTCTCGTCAATAGCAGAATCCAGTTTGAGGATACGGTTATCGCACATCTTGAGCGCACGAACAACATCAGGTCTGCCTAATTGTGTGGAATTGCTGAGTACACTCACTTTTGCCTCCGGGCAAAAGCGGTCGCGTAGCGCACATGTATCAGCAATAATTCCCTCAAACTCAGGATGTAGGGTGGGCTCTCCATTGCCAGAAAACGTGATAACATCTAAATGTTGATTTTGCAACTTCGCATCTAAGGCTTGGCTCACTTCGGCGCGAGAAGGTAAAGCGGGGTGAACAGCAGGCTGATTGAACCCGCATTCACAATAAACACAATCAAAGGTGCAACGTTTTTCCGTTGTGGGCATGAGATTCATTCCAAGCGAGATGCCTAAACGGCGAGAATGAATAGGTCCGTAAACAATTTCATCAAAAAGCATAAGAAAGTAAATTATTCTAAATGGTAATTACTCTGTCTCCAAGCAATTGACAGATTTGACTTTTATATGAGAATAGTCGGTTTTGCAGGTTGAGCAAATCAAATTGCGCTTCCACGGGTGCAGAAGAGAGTTGCTGTGTCACTTCATTGATGCGTAGATTGACAATAGACAACTTGAGTTCCAATAGCAATTGCGGGATAATTTCTTGCAAATGGGCTTCCTCTCCTACTTGCGCATTGTCAATTTGTACGTTCTCGGAAATAGACTGTTTAGCAAAGAGTTTGCTGAGTTGGTAGTTATCGGCAATCAACTCTACAGCAAATTGGCTAATGGCAATATCGGGATGGAACTTATAAAAACGTTCTGCTACAAAACCTTCTTCTTGAGAGTGCTGGCGATATTCGTCCAATATCTGTACGAATAAGGTGTTTGTTGGAACAATTTGGTCGCCATCTAATTGCGAGACGATATATTCGCCCGTTGTGATGGTTTTGTCCTCTTGCACAAATAGCGGTTTGTCGCCATAGCGCACCAACATTCGAATAAGATTACGGAAGTTTTCTTCGAGTTTCTGCTCGTGACGATTGGTGTCGGGGTGTGAGATAGTCTTTTCGGGGGTTAGAGCCGTAGATTGTTGCTCCAAACGCTGCTTGAGGTCGGCTTGTTTGGCAGCATCTTCCCGTTTCTGTCTGCGTAAGCGTTCTACCTCACGAATCAACAAATCTTCTCCGATATGAAGTCTGCGTGCCGTGTCTTGAATATATACTTGGCGTGTAATCGGGTCAACGATTTGAGCAATGGAACCAACGACATCATGAATGAGTTCGCTGCGTTTCTGCAAATCATTACCACTTTCTTTTCCCATCAGTTGCGTCTTGAAATGGATAAAGTCCGTCTGATGGGACTGGATATACTCGATGAAATCGGAAGCATTATGATTTCGCGCGTAGGAGTCAGGGTCTTCGCCATCGGGCAAAAGGACCACTTTCACATTAAAGCCTTTCTCCAAGAACATATCAATACCCCGAATGGCAGCATGAATGCCTGCCGCATCGCCATCGTACAGCACGGTGATGTTGGAGGTAAAGCGTTTTATCAACAAAATCTGCTTCTCGGTGAGGGCTGTTCCTCCACTACATACAACATTCTCAATACCTGCTTGATACATCGAAAGCACGTCCATCTGTCCTTCTACCAGATAGCAAAGGTCAGTCCTACTGATAGCCTGCTTTGCGAAATACAGACCATATAGTTCGTTGGTCTTGGAATATACGATGGAATCGGGAGAATTAACATATTTGCCGACGGCTTTTTCGTTCCCATCTTTATCGTATTTCTTCTTCAAGATACGTCCCGCAAAAGCCACAGTCTTGCCACTGACGGTATGAATCGGGAAAATAACACGGTCGCGGAAGCGGTCGTATATCCTCCCATCATCAGATTTGCCACAGACTCCCGTACCGATTTTGGTATCTACATCGTTCAGGATATATTTGTCGATGAAGCCCTGTTGCTTCAGTTCCTTGGCTAATAGGTTGCCTTTATCGGGCGAGTAACCTAACTGGAATTTACGGATAGTGTCTTCGCGGAGACCTCGCTCACGGAAATAACTCATAGCCACGGCTTGCCCTATTTCGGTATCCCATAATTGGGATTGAAACCACTTATTAGCGGCCTCGTTCACAACGAACATAGATTCACGGTCGTCTTGGAGTTGCTGTTCTTCTTTCGTCAGTTCGCGTTCCTCTATCTCGATATGATACTTTTTTGCTACTTGACGGACCGCATCTGCAAAGCCGCATTGTTCAATCTCCATGATGAAACCGATAGCATGCCCCGACTTACCACAGCCAAAGCACTTGTAGATTCCTTTTGAAGGAGAGACTGTGAACGACCCCGTCTTTTCGGTATGGAAGGGGCATAGACCAATCATATTTGCGCCGCGTTTGCGTAGCGTAACATAATCGCCAACCACTTCTTCTATCTTGGCAGCGGAAAATACTTTATCAACTGTTTCTCGCGGTATCATTGCTTATTAGTTTTTCCAGAGGAATACACCGAATTTAACTTGCCACTGGTCTAAACGTCCACGTGTATTGCGGTCTTTCATACCAATTTTCTCGAAGTTATCAAAGTTGTAAGGGTTAATCAGACCGAAATCATATCCGCCACGAATGAAGTAGCGGTCGTATTGAAAACCGGCGCCAATGCCCCATGTGACATTAAGACGCTTATAGTCTTGTTGCAAATCAGCATCATCGTAATCAAAGCAAGAGATAGTCGTCTTGGTAGGGTCACCATTTTCGGAGTTCTTCTCAAAGACGGTACTGCTCATGGCTACGTTGCACTGGATAGTAGGTCCCGTATATAAAAGGATATACGTATCTTTGGCGATGCAGAACTTATATTGCCAATCTACGAAAATCTCCAAGGCGTGCAATTGCGAGCGATTACGCGTTTTCGGCCAAATGGAGAGTTCGTTCTTTTGAGTCCAAGCCGTTGAACAACCTCCATAGGTGTAGTTCAGCCCTATCATAGAGCCAAATCCTTTTACGTAGGTGGCTTCGTAGAATAGACCTACTTTCAGTCCGTTAAAGGCAGTTCTACTCAGTTTGCTTTTGTCCTCAGCCTCTTCTGCCGGCGAATTGAGACGCAAGTTCGGTTGGGCAAAACCGATATGCAAACCGAACCCTTGTGTTCCCTCTTGGGCAAATGTCAGCGTAGCGCAGAGGCTTAGCAGTACAATAAATGTGTAACGTTTCATAGTATCAATTATTCTTTTGTTTACGTTGTGGTTTTAGGAAGACGTCGCCCGGAAGTTTAGGGCGTTCGTCATCTGCCCAAAAGAAGGCAGCAAGTCGGTCGGCTCCATTCGGTACTTGGTCTAAAGGATAAATAGTACCTTGTGGCTGGTTAAGGAAAAGAACACGCTCTATTGTGTTATCTTCTACAAAAATCGTTACAGAACTACTTTCGGAAGTATTCATTCCGATATATTCTCCTTTATCTGTAGGGTAATAGATGGTTCGTGCATTACCATCTACTACTACATGTTCGAGTTCGCCATTACGCATATACGCCGTCATCTCTTTTCCGCTTAGTTGGTTGTAATAATCATCGGTTTCCTGCTGAATAGCGAGAGCATTTGCCGTGCCGACAATATGGTCAATCGTACTATCTTTAAGGTAGATGTCAATTTGGTCGGCAGATATTTGCGAGTTCTCGTTCCAACAGACAGGCTCCGTGAATAGGCGAACAATAGAATCGTTATCGGTATAAGTCATCGAGTCGCATTTGGCTTGCAGGTCAATGCTGTACATTCTCACACCATAGTGGGCACGTAGGAAATGATAGACGGTATCTGTGAGCGAGTCTTTTTGGTAAGGAATCTCACAGGTATAAATAGTATCAGCATGTACATATACCCAATCGGAATCCGCCCAATCAACCCAGAGCGCACTATCGGTAACGAAGCCCCGACTATGCTGCTCATACATCTCACCATAATTGCCATATAGTGTAGCTTTTTGCACGGAATCGGTAAGGGCAATACGCTGGAGTGCTTGTCCGAAGCCCTGCTTCTTATCATAAAAGATCGTGTCTCCCGTCATCGTCTTGCCGTCATTATGAACAATAAGCGAGCGGTTGAGCAGCATAGAATGTTCGGTAGCCGTATTATACCAACCTTTAGAGGTATGAATCGTCGTTTCTTTTTCGTAGATGATTTCCGTTGGACTGACAATATCCGCAATATGCGTCTGCGTATTATAGTGCAAGGTGTTAGAGGTGAGAGTAAACCTGTCGTTCAAAAGACGGACACTATCACGAAAGAAGGCTTTGTAAGTAGAAGTGGAGTATTGTCCCCAAATAGAAGTAAGAGTATTCAGGCTATCCCGAATAGTGCCTCCCGTAAAGTAGTAAGCGAGATTAGAAGTACGGTTGTAATTCAGGCTATCCGTAGTGAGAATCGTGGAGTTGTGTACAAGGCGTACATTTCGGCAGAGACGTGCCAAACGTGTGTTGCCGTTATAGAATAATTTATCGCCATAGCCGAATAAGGTGTCTCCTTGCTCAAAGCGAATATGCCCAAAGGCATCAATAGAATTGTCTTTCTCATAGAAGTAGGCAGAGTCACAATACATCCATGCGCTATCGTGTCGGAAGACTACATCTCCTTTTAGGATTTGTGCATCAGGTAGGCGTTGCTCGTCAAAAGAAAGCGTATTGGAGTGCTCAAGATATACCATGGTCTGTGCTGAACACAATGTGCCCAGCATCAGTACAAACCATATATACGCGCATCGTCTCATTCTTTGTGTATCCAATTGGGATATTCAAAATCGCAACCTGCCCATTCCGGGTCAATCTTAACGTAGGTAGATTGTTGCTTTTTGAGAATCCAGTCGTGGATATAATCTGCCGACATCTTTTGCACCAACAAATCTTTGATAGTCTGGAAGTCATCGGTCAGGTTGGCTCTATGTATATCCGTCTTCTTGCGAAGTTTAACGATGGCGCAAACCTCTTTGTTCTTGGCTTGGTCCATCATGACAAACGGCGCAGATATTTCGCCCTCCTGCATCGTATAGATCTGTTTGGCAATCTCGGGAGGAAGGTCTTGGAACTCGAATTTACCGGAACCCGTATTCGGATTCATCATAAGTCCTGCATTCATCGAGGTATTCTTGTCCTCGGAGAAATGTAAAACTGCCTGTTCAAACGTCACTTTATCGTTGCGGATATCGCTTGCAATGGAATCGAGGCGTGCCAATGCCTTCACTTTATCGTCGGCAGAAATGCGTGGGCGAAGCAGGATATGGCGGCAATTGATACGTTCGCCTTTCTTCTCAATCAGTTGAATGATATGATAGCCGTATTCGGTTTGCACGATACGGGACACTTTCTTCGGATCGTTCAGGTTGAAGGCTACGTCTGCGAACTCCGTGACTAATTGTCCTCGCCCTACAAACCCTAACTCTCCGCCACGTTTGGCACTTTCAGTATCTTCGGAATAGAGGCGGGCTAACATGCCAAAGTCGGCACTTCCGGACGTGACCCGCTCGGTAAATTCGCGCAGGCGTGTCTTGATTCGCTCGGTTTCCTCTTGGGGTACAGCAGGTTCAAAGTTAAGAATCTGTACCTCCACTTGCGCAGGAACCATAGGAACAGAATCTTGCGGCAAGGAACTATAGAATCGGCGAATCTCTGCGGGAGTAGGCTTGATGTTTTCCGTCAGTTTTGACTGCATCTGCTGAATAATCAGTTGGTTACGCACCGTGACCATCATCTCTTCGCGAATCTCGCTGCTGGTTTTGCGAAAATACTCCTCCATCTTTTCTTTCGAGCCGATTTGCGAGATATAATAGTTGATTCGCATATCAACCTGATGGCTAACGGTAGATTCGTTGACCTCGATGGAGTCCAATTCGGCTTGGTGAAGGAAGAGTTTTTGTATAGCGATCTGCTCAGGAATGACGCAATAAGGATCGCCTGCAATCTGTTGCCCTTCGTATAAAGCGCGAAGTCGCTCTTCTTCTACTTCGCTGCGGAGAATAGCCTCATCTCCTACTACCCAAATTACTTCATCAATAATTCCGCTTTGCGCGTGCAAAAGGGTAGTACACAGAAAGAATGTCAGAAAGATACTAATCTTTTTCATATAATTGGAGTTTCTTGAAGCGTAAGGCTTCATTATACAATTCGTGGTATTGCTGTTTCAAAAAATCGACTTGCCGTCTTGCCAAGATAATATCCTTGATTTGCGGTTTGGCATAGTCGAAAGGCATCTTCTCGTTGGCTTTGCGCAGGTCGGTAAGTTGTAGGATATACGTCGAAACCGAGTCGCTCAGTTCGATTTGACTATGCTGCCCAAGATGTTGAGTAAACTCGTTTCTCTCGTAGGGCATCCACATGAGGAGTTGATTTGCCGTAGTCCATGAGTCAAGAAAAAGTTCGTATCCCGAAGCATACTGATACGCATATTTCTCGATTTGCTCGATGTTCTTCTCGTTGGGAGTTGCCATCCATTTGCGCAGTTTATCCATTTTAGGTGCGCCATTAGGAACTACTACAAATATCCCTTTCAAGATGTGCTCATGTAGAATAAACTGGTCGGTATGCTGCTCATAGAAGTCTTTAATCAGCGTATCCGCAACCTGTGTGCTCATCTTTTGGCGAATAAGGCGCTCGTTGTACTTATGGGTATAAAGAGAACGGCGGTAGGCCTCCACTTGGTTTTCCAAATCTTTGTCGCTATGACGTCGCGCCTTTTGATATGCGAGAATAGATGTAGCCCACTGATAGATGTACTGGTTGGCGATTTTTGCACTGTCTTCTCCTGTATGCCCAACGGTAACGGCGTCAAGGTCTTGCCGGAAAAGCACTTCCTCTCCAATCTCTGCCACAGCACCTTCTTTTTGTTGCTCCGTAAAGAGCCGGCAGCCCGATAATCCTACGATTAAAGGTATGAAAAGTATGTATCTATTGATGTTCATAATGGTGTATGATATACATTGCGCTTGCAAAGGTACAAAAAAAATGCCAATTAACCAAAAGTTAATTGACAAAAAGAATTATTTTTGGCTTATATGCCCGATTTTTAGTCCTTTACTGGACAATTCGGTATAGGCGATTGCCCCGTATCGTCTCATACGAGGCACAGAGCGAAACTTGCGGAGCAGGGACGCCATCACCTATTGTTGCGGGCGAAACTTCTACATGAATCTCATCATACATGCCTGTTTGCAGGATATGGCAGAGCAAAGTTGTCCCTCCTTCTACCAAAATAGAATGGATATTGCGTTGTGCCAAATCGGCAAGAATGAATCGCCAATCCGTATTGTCGCGATAAACAACCGTTTCTGCATCAGGCGAAAAGATGCGTGCATCAGGCTGTACGCGACCATGCCGATCTAAGAGCACACGTATCGGATTTCTCCCATTCCATCGGGTTACTCGCAAAGAAGGGTTGTCCAAAAGTGCGGTCCGTGTACCTACCATAATTGCCATGTTCTCCGCCCTCATCTTGTGGACTATCTGCTTGGTAATAGGGTTGGATATGACGAGGGGCGGTTCGGAAGTACCGATGTCCCGTTTTTTGTCGATGAAACCGTCGGAAGTCTGTGCCCACTTCAGGATAACGTACGGGCGTTTTTTCTCGTGAAGGCACAGGAAACGGCGATTAAGCAAACGGCATTCCTGCTCTAATACTCCTACAATAACTTCGATTCCTGCTTCGCGCAGCAAGCGGACTCCTCTACCTGCGACTTGCGGATTAGGGTCCAAGATACCGACTACCACGCGTTTGACGCCTTTCGATATGATGAGGTTGGCACAAGGGGGCGTTTTGCCATAATGGCTGCAAGGCTCTAAACTAACGAAGAGCGTAGCGCGGGAAAAGTCGGTGAAACCGTGACTTTCTGCATCTCGGAAGCAATTTACTTCGGCATGAGGTCCTCCGAATTGGCGATGCCAACCCTCTCCCAAAATACGGCCGCTTGCGATACTGTTTTTCCCGATGGAATCGGCAGTTTCTGACATTTCTATTAATACGGCACCTACCATCGGATTAGGGGCTACATAGTATTCTCCTAATCTTGCCAATTGTAGGCAACGGGACATATACAACTCGTTAGTAGTCATATACCGAAAGAATCAGTAATAGAGATAGCCAGCAGCACGAAGTTCTTTGATATTACGAAACGGATGTGCAGGGTGCAGATAACGGGCGAGATACGTATATACCTCCAAACGCAGTTCTCCACTCTCGGGATTATCAATCAATTGGAACTGGTGTGACCCGGGCATCCATGGATAGATGGTATATTCAAAATCTTTCTTCTCACGTTTAAGCGCTTCAATCATACGATTTACTTCCGTCCAACTCACGTCATTATCGTTGACACAGGTGGCGATTTTAAGCGGTTTGCGCAAGAGTTGTGCGTAATTGACGGGAGAACGGCGGGCATACTCTTCCGGGGCCTCGGCAGGAGTGGCTCCTACGTGGTACGACGGGGTAAAATTGTCGGCATAATCGGGAGTCAGGTAACTCAAACGATATGCGACATCACTAACGGGAACTCCCGCGAAAGCGCAAGCGTAACTATCCGGATAACGGAGGATATTCATCAGCGAAATCATACCTCCGTGACTCCAGCCGATGATACCTACACGAGCGGAATCCACGATGCTGTAATTATCGACCATGTAGTTACGAACGGCAAGAACATCTTCGTTCTCGAGTCCTCCGTAGTCGATGGCTTCGTAATATCCTTGTCCGTAACCGATGGAACCGCGATATTCCGGCATTGTAACGATATAGCCTTGCGCTACCAACTCGCGGATAAGGTGCATCCAATATGTGCAAACATTACCATGTACCCCGCCATGAGGCATTACGATAAGCGGATATTTCTTGTTTTGCTTGAGATTTTTAGGAAAATAGATGTACGAGCGCACCACAAAAGGAAGGTTGCGGAGCGTGTCAAGAAAGGCACAACCTACCTCCGGCGGCAAAACATGTAAAGGCTGACTGGTGATATTGACAATGTCAATGTCGGCATGTCTGCTCAGATAATCGAACATAAGGATTTCCTCATGTTGCCGGTTGAGAACCAAGTAGTCGTGTTGGTCGTTCTCCTGCGCCGAAAGCGTTAGGACGGAAGCCAATAATCCGATAAAAAATACAATCTTACGCATAATTAATTATGAATTATGAATTTTGAATTCATGAGTTGAAGCCAATTCGGGCACAAAGGTACTACAAATTTTCCGAATGTGCAAGATTTTTTCATTTTTCATAAAAATGATGCGCTGTAAGCGGCTAATGATGCAAAAAGACATATCGAAAAAGTATCGGCAAAGTATCGGTCAAGTATCGGAGTGCTCCGTTAGTGCTCCGTTAATGCTCCGTTAGTGCTCCGTTAGTTGGTTGCTGTTTTTATAGTTAAGAATGGCTGACGCCTTGCCAATTGCAAAGCGCTCATCGGCTTATGTGAACAAGTTCCCAACGCCAAGCGTTCCTTGCCATTGAGATGAAATCATCTATCTCGCCCACAAAAATTCCCTTTCCGCTTGCACATTCGGAAAATTTGTAGTACCTTTGCAAAAGTTTTGATTAACTTATGTTAAACTGACCCGATTACAAAGGAAAGACTTCACAGAGGAAGGTATATGCTACCGGAAATAAAGAGAAAAAGGAAATAATGGAATATCAATATATAGAACATATCAATTCAACAGCCGATTTGAAGCAACTGCCCGTGGAGGCATTACCTCACGTATGTGCTGAATTGCGTGACTTTATCATACAAGAATTAAGCCACAATCCCGGTCACCTCGGTTCGTCGTTAGGGGCAATAGAAATAACCGTAGCCCTTCATTACGTCTTTGATACTCCTTACGACCAAATCGTTTGGGACGTGGGACACCAAGCCTACGCCCATAAAATCCTTACAGGTAGGCGTGAGCAATTCCATACCAATAGACAATTCAAGGGATTGGCTCCGTTCCCGACACCCAAAGAGAGCGAATATGACGCTTTCATAGCAGGACATGCAAGTAATAGCCTTTCGGCAGCCTTGGGGCTGGAAGTGGCAGGAGAAAAATTGGCGGAGGAAAAGGAGAGTGAGGGGGAAAGAAGAAAAGTGCCGCAAGTGGTTGCCGTGATAGGCGATGGCGCTATGACAGGTGGGTTGGCTTTTGAGGGACTGAATAATACCTCCATGGACAAGAACAACCTGCTTATCATTCTCAACGACAACAACATGGCAATCGACCCGATTCGTGGCGGTTTTACACAGTATTTGGTAGATCTGACGACGAGCAGTTGCTATAACAAGTGGCGTTGGCGGATCTATCAGGCATGCGTGAAACTGCACTTGATAGACGAACGGAAAAAGGATAAAGTGCTGCGCTTCCACAATAACCTGAAGACGCTTCTTACTCATCAGAAACAAAATATCTTCCAAGGGCTGAACATTCGCTATTTCGGTCCTGCCGATGGGCATGATGTAGAAGATCTGGTTCGGATTTTGCGGGAAATAAAGAACCATCGCGGTCCGAAGGTGCTCCATATCATCACGAAGAAAGGTAAAGGATATGAGCCTGCGGAGAATAATCAGACGGTTTGGCATGCCCCGGGAGAGTTTAATCCCGTGAACGGCGAGCGCAAAAAGTCGGGCGCAAGTCTGACACCCCTTTGGCAAGAGGTGTTCGGCGAGACGTTGCTGGAAATGGCCCGCAAGAACAAGAAGATAGTAGGCATAACACCTGCTATGCCAAGCGGTTGCTCCATGAATATCATGCAGAAAGAGTTGCCCGACAGGGTGTTTGACGTCGGTATAGCGGAAGGACATGCCGTTACGTTCAGCGCAGGTCTGGCAAAGGGCGGTTTGCTGCCGTATTGCAATATCTATTCGAGCTTCATGCAACGCGCATACGACAATATCATTCATGATGTGGCTTTATTGGGATTGCATGTAGTATTTTGTATTGATAGAGCCGGTATCGTCGGGAATGACGGCGCTACGCACCACGGTTTGCTGGATATGGCGTATCTGCGTCCTATCCCGAACATGACTATTGCGGCTCCGATGACGGCGGACGACCTGAAGGCTATGATGCGTTTGGCAGAGACGATAGACGGTCCGATAGCCATTCGTTATCCGCGAGGGCGGACACCTCTCTACGAAGAAGAAACGAAACCTATGGAAATAGGTAAGGGCGTTTGCCTGAAAGACGACGGAGATGAGGTGGCAGTATTGTCGATAGGCGCAATAGGAATGGCGGCTAAAGGTGCGATTGAGCGTGTGCAGAAGGAAACCGGCAGGGCAATCGGACACTACGATATGCGCTGGCTGAAGCCGATAGATACGGCGCTAATAGATGAGGTGGCAGGTAAATACAAGACGATTGTAACCATAGAAGATGGCGTGATAAGCGGCGGACTCGGTTCTGCCGTGCTGGAATATATGGCGGACAAGGGATATACCAATCGTGTCGTACGGTTAGGCATAAAAGATACCTTCGTAGAACATGGTTCTACCGCCGAACTCTACCACATGTTAGGTTTGGACGAAGAAGGGATATATCGAGTGATTTGTAATTTGTAATTTGTGATTTGTGATTTTTGATTTGTAATTGATATGAGAATCATTATTGCCGGAGCAGGAGAAGTAGGGACGCACCTCGCGAAGTTATTGTCGCGGGAAGATATGGATATTTGTCTGATGGACGAGCAGCAAGATAGTTTGGGCGACCTTGATGCCAACTACGATATGCTTACCAAAGTGGGCAATCCGACTTCTATCCGCGATTTGAAAGACATTGGCGTAAAAGATGTTGACCTCTTTATCGCCGTTATGCCCGAGGAAACGCAGAATATGACGGCTTGCCTGATTGCGAACCAGTTAGGGGCGAAGAAGACGCTTGCACGAATAGATAACTACGAGTATCTGTTACCGGAGAATCGACAGTTCTTCGAAACAATGGGACTTAACCACCTCATCTATCCGGAAGTGCTGGCAGCAAACGAGATTGCGGAATCGCTCAAGACCAACTGGTTGCGCTATCATATCCCGCTTTGCGAAAGGGCTTTGGAGTTGTGCGTTGTTAAGGTGCGTGAGCAAGCCGAAGTAGTGGGCAAACAGTTCGCTTCGGGATTCTATAACCATGGGCGCTATCGTATCGTCGCCATCAAACGCGGTACGCAGACGATTATACCTCGCGGACAAGACGAGGTGGAAGCGGGGGATATGATTTATGCCGTTTGCACGAAAGAGAATATGGAATTCCTGCGCGAGCAGACCGGTAAGACGACACGGGATATACATAATGTCATCTTCTTCGGAGGTAGCCGTATCGCCCAAAAAGCGGCACAATCGCTTCCCGATGACCTCAATATCAAGATTTTGGAGACCAATCGGGAACTCTGTTACCACCTGAGCGAAAAGATTTCCAATGCGCTGATTATCAACGCTGACGGTAGCGATATGGAAGTGCTGAAAGAGGAGGGAATACAAGATACAGACGCTTTTGTTGCCGTGACGGAAAGTAGCGAGGCGAATATCTTTGCATGCCTTGCGGCTAAACGTTTCGGCGTGAAAAAGACGATTGCCGAAGTGGAAAATATCGACTACATCAGTATGGCAGAGGGCTTGGACATCGGTACCGTACTCAACAAGAAGACGATTACAGCCAGTTACATCTACCAGATGCTGCTCAACGCGAGTGTGCTGAACGTGCGCAACCTGACTAATGCAGATGCCGAGATAGTAGAGTTTATGGCTACGGAAGGCAGTAGGATAACGCGGGGCAAGATTCGCGACCTCAGTCTGCCAGATGAAGCCAATATCGGCGGTATTGTCCGTGCAGGAGAGGGAATCCTTGTAAACGGCGAAACGCAGGTCTTGCCGAATGACAAGGTGGTTGTGTTCTGCAAGAGCCATATCATTCGTAAGTTGGAGAAGTTTTTCAAATAACGGTATGACGCGCGTTTTCAATACAAGGATAGTCTTTCGCTCGCTGGGTGCTCTGCTACTCATCGAGGCGTTTTTTATGGGATTGACGACCTTGTTTGCTTGGTGGAAAAGTGATGCAGAAGATTGTGCGTTTTTGGTATCTTCGTTATTAACTTTTTTGTGCGGTTTGGTGGGGCTGCTGGTAGGACGTAAGGCTTCTAACCATGTCGGCGAACGCGAAGGATACGTTATTGTGGCATTAGTTTGGGTGGTGTTTTCCGCCTTCGGTATGTTGCCGTACTATTTGAGCGGCGCTATTCCGACCCTGACCGATGCGTGGTATGAAACGATGTCCGGCTTCACCACGACAGGCGCAACGATACTGAATAATGTGGAAGAATTGAGCCATAGTTTGCTATTGTGGCGCAGCCTGACACAATGGCTTGGCGGTCTGGGAATCATCGTGCTTTGTATTGCTCTGCTGCCGATGTTCGGGTTAGGCGGTATGCAGCTATATGCGGCTGAGGTGACAGGTGTCAATTATGAGAAACTGTCGCCCCGTATCGCGGATACCGCCAAACGGTTGTGGCTGCTTTATATCTTCCTGACCATATCGGAGGCTGTGCTGTTGTGGGTTGCAGGAATGCAGCCTTTTGACTCGATTTGCCATGCGTTTACCACGGTGGCAACGGGCGGATTCTCAACGAAGAACCTGAGTATCATAGAATATGGACCTGCCATTCAGTATATCATTGCGGTGTATATGCTCTTGTCGGGAATCAACTTTGCGTTGCTCATCTATTGCATTATCGGCAAGCCGGAGCGACTGTATAACGATGAGGAAACACGTTGGTATGTGGGTGCCGTGGGTGTTTGTACCGTGTTGTTGGCCATCGGATTGTTTGTCCATTATGGTGTGATGGACGCCGATTGGAGTATGTATCATTGGAGTGACGGTTTGCGCAATGTGGAGCGTGCTTTCCGCAAGAGTTTCTTCATGGTGACGAGTGCTATGACTTCGACAGGTTTTGCGGCATCTGACTATATGGCTTGGCCTAAACTGCTGTGGGTGGTGGTCTTCTTTATGATGTTTACGGGTGCCAGCAGCGGCAGTACGGCAGGAGGTATCAAGTGGGTGCGTTTGCTCATCTTTGCCAAATCGGGCATAGCAGAGTTCAAACGCCGTATTCACCCGAATGCCGTCATTCCTATCAAACTCAATAACCGCGGTCTATCTCATGAGACAATCAGCAATATCATGGCGTTTATGATGTGGTATATCCTCATTATCATGGTCACGGTACTGGTGTTCTGTGGCTGCGGTGTCAATTTTGATGAAGCCATCGGCGTTACTGTTTCTGCAATAGGCAACGTAGGAGTCAGCATCGGTCAGTATGGTCCGTTGGGTTCGTATGCGGAGTTCCCGATTGTGGCTAAATGGTGGATGACGTTTGTGATGTTGATTGGTCGTTTGGAGATATTTACGGTGCTGTTGCTCTTTACTCCGGCACTTTGGAAGAAATGAGAATGACGCCGAAACATATCTTGCTTTTTCTTTGGTGTACGATAGCGGCTCTTGCGGGGTTGTGCTGTGTCTATCCTTCAAACGGAATTACCATCGGAGAGACAACGTTGCGTTGGACGACCTTGCGCAAAGTGCTTGAATTGCCTTCTCCCGATGATGTTGCCGATGCCGAAACTGCAATAGATTCCGTGGCGGAAGTGCCGTCACCGGCAACTGCTTTGCCGGATACGATTTCCCTTCCGGCAGAAGCCATTCCTGCGGATAAACCCTTATTACCTTTCTTTACGGCTTTGGAGCAGACATCTTCTGTTCCTGTGCGCGTGGTGCATTACGGCGATTCGCAGATTGAGGAGGACCGTATCTCAATGGTACTGCGTCAACATTTGCAGACGCTATATGGCGGAGGCGGAGTAGGTATAGTACCTGTACATCAGACTATCCCTTCGCAGAATCTGCACCAGCAATTATACATAGACGGCAAGTTGCAGACCAATCAGCAGGGTCCGAAACGGCATTTGGTCTATGGATCGAAATCATTCCGTTTGCATGAGAGTAATCTATATGGTCCGATGGGGCAGGTTGCGATTATGAATGATTCGTTAGTGAAGGGTAGTGAGCACTTGACGTTGCATCTTGAGGCAGAAGGAACGGCACAGCCTTGCCATACGTTCTCGTGTGTGCGTTTATGGGCTGACAGCACTATTTCGATGGCTAAAGACGGGGATAGCGTGCGTCATCAGAAGGTGTTACATTTCCCGGATTCTACTACTTCGTGTACTATCCAAATATCCGGCAGGGGCAACGTATATGGGCTTTCGCTCGAAACGCCTAAAGGTGTGATGGTGGATAATATCCCGATGCGTGGCTGTTTGGGTACGGTGTTTACCGAGATGAACGCTTCGCAGTTGACCTCTTATTTCCGAACCACGCATACAGCCCTTATTATTATGCAGTTCGGCGGTAATGCTATACCGTTCAATACACAGGAATCTACGATTCGCGGCATCGTTTCGCTGCTGCGTAAGCAAGTGCAGTTTATGCGTTCCTGTGCTCCGGGAGTATCCATATTGTTTATTGGTCCTTCCGACATGCTGAAGAACGAAGACGGCGAACTCAAGACACATCCGCTTGTGCCTTATATGGACCGACTGTTGCAAAGAATGGCGGCAGACGAAGGTATCGCTTATTGGAGTCTGTATTCCGCAATGGGAGGTAATGGTTCGATGATTCGTTGGCAAGAGAAAGGTTTGGCGGGGCAGGACGGTGTTCACTTCACACGTCGCGGCGCAGAGAAAGCAGGTGAGATGTTGTGGCAATGGCTGATGCGGCAGAAAGATGAATATACGGCTGTGCCTGCGCCAAATGATAGTATCAATTGATTGAGAGTATGTCGTTTCTTCATCATATATTTGCCTTTGATAGTGCGAGCCCGCTTCTCTTTACGCAGTTCTATTTCTGGGCGTTCTTTGCTATCATATATGCTGTGTTTGCCCTGATATTGGAGGTAAATAACCGGCAAGGAGAGGCAGACGGGCGCAAACGCCTGCACTTACGCAACGTCTTTTTGATGTTTGTTAGTTGGTTCTTTTATTATAAAACCAGCGGCATATTTCTGCTTATTTTGGCGTTTGTAACGTGTAGCGACTTCTTGATTGCCAAGCGAATAGCGCAACTGAAACAACCGAAAATCAATATCAAGAAACATCTGCGTCGGAATGTTACTTTGCCCACCGATTATACAGCCTTGAAGCGTCGTCTATGGCTTGTGCTGAGTGTGGCGATTGATTTAGGTTTGTTAGCCTATTTTAAGTACGCTTATTTCTTCACGGATATGCTCAATGGCTTATTTGGAGCCGATTTCAGGGTATTTGATATCTTTGCGTATGTCGGCAACGGTTTTGCCGCTGACGGGCGATTTATGGTGGATACGATTGTGCTTCCCGTGGGTATATCGTTTTATATTTTCCAAGTCATTTCTTATACGGCAGATGTCTATCACGAGCGTATCCGGCCTGTTGATAATCTGTTAGATTTCGGCTTTTATGTATCTTTCTTCCCGCAGTTGGTAGCAGGACCTATCGTGCGGGCAAGTGAGTTCATTCCGCAACTTTATAAGCCTTTCCGTCTGACGAAAATGCAGTTCGGCATTGCGCTATTTTGGATTCTCAACGGTTTGGCAAAGAAGATTATCTTGTCGGATTATCTGGCGGTTAATTTTATCGACCGTGTTTTCCAAAGTCCGATGCTTTTCTCCGGTTTTGAGAACCTATTTGCTCTGCTGACATATTCAATGCAGGTATATGCCGACTTTTCGGGTTATACGGATATCGCTATCGGTGTGGCGCTATTGATGGGTTTTTATCTTCCGCAGAACTTCGATTCTCCGTATAAGTCGCAAAACCCGCAGGAGTTTTGGCGGCGTTGGCACATGTCGCTTTCGCGTTGGCTCAAAACGTACTTGTATATTCCTCTCGGTGGCAACCGGAACGCCACGTTTGGGACATATTTCTGGATAACTCTCATTGCTCTTGTGGCGCTTGTATTGACGGGAAGTTGGGTAGCGACAGCGGTTATTCTTATTGTGGCAGCGGTTGTGATTGTGGTTGCGTTGTTGCGCCCAAGTCATCGTCAGTTGCTCTATGCTAACCTTAACTCCTTCATCACGATGTTGTTAGGGGGCTTATGGCACGGAGCCAGTTGGAACTTTATGATTTGGGGCGGACTGAATGGTATCGGTATGATTCTCAATAAGTTCTGGCGAATTATGAATTGGCATGTGCGTTTTGCGATTATGACATTGTTGGCGCTTTCGTTTGCTATTGCGCATCATTTTGCACCTCTGCCGTTGATTAATCTTGCTTATGTGTGGTTTGCTATTTTGTGGGTAGGTACGGCGATTCGATACATTTGGAATCTATGTGTAGCCAACCGTTTTATCATACAAGTGCGAGTAGCAAAGGCGGTTAATGCGTTAGGTGTGGCATGGGCGGTGTTGCAGACGTTTGTATTTATTTCTTTCACGCGTTTATTCTTCCGTTCAGGTAGTAATCTCAACCCGGCAACGGCTAATCAAGAGGCTTGGCAAACCGCCAAACAGATGGTTGGACAGATTGGCGGTGCGTGGAATAGCAGTATTATTCCGGATTTCTTGTGGGAATATCGTTCTGTCGTTGTGCTTTTCGTGGCGGGTATGATTATCCATTGGCTTCCTGCACGTTGGAAACGCTGGTATCGAATCAATTTTGCGATGCTTCCGCTATGGGTGATGTTGCTGATAGTAGTAGTGGCAGTTTTCGTCATTTATCAGTTTGTTACGGCTGATTTACAAGCCTTTATCTATTTCCAATTCTGATGAAGATTATAGGTATAACGGGAGGTATCGGTAGTGGCAAGTCGGTCATTTCTGCCGAATTGCGTAAGGCGGGTTATCCTGTCTATGATACGGATGCGGAGGCAAAACGTTTGATTGTATTTGCGCCTGAAGTCCGTGCTAAGGTAGAGCAGTTGTTAGGCAAAGACGTGTTTTCGGGTAATACGTATCTTACTGCACGTGTGGCGGAACGGGTGTTTGCCGATCGTGCTCTGCTGCATCAACTTAATGCGATTGTTCATCCTGCCGTCCGTTTGGATATTGAGCAGCAAGTCCAGCATGTTCAAAAGCCTTTTTTCTTTGTGGAGTCGGCTATTTTGTTTGAGAGCGGGTTTGATTCGTTGTGCGATTTCACAGTTTGTGTTACGGCGCCCGAAGAGGAGCGTATCCGCCGTGTCATAGCGCGTGACCACACCGATATAGATAGTGTGCGCGCACGCTTGCGTGCGCAAGCCGACCATGCCGACCAAGCCGACCTTGTCGTTTGTAACGATGGCAAAACGTCTCTTTCGGAGTTGGCAGGGCAAATAGTACGTACTTTTAATCACTCGTGATGATAAGGTTCGCCCCGTAGAATCGTCATGGCACGATAGATCTGTTCCACAAAGAGAAGTCGAATCATTTGGTGCGAGAAGGTCATTTGGCTAAGTGAAATCTTGCCATCGGCACGCTGATACACGCTTTCCGCAAAGCCGTATGGACCACCGATAACGAAAATTACGTCTCTGCCTGCGGTTTGGCGTTTCTGTAGCCAGTCGGCAAATTCGATACTGCGCATTTCTTTGCCGTGTTCGTCCAGCAGGACGACATAGTTATTGCCTGCCTCATGCAGAATCAGTTCGCCTTCTGCCGTTTTTTGTTGGGCTTGACTAAGGTTTTTGGCGTTTTTCAGTTCAGGAATCACCTTCATTTCGAAGGGGATATAGTGCTTCAGCCTATCGCGATATTCGTCGATTAGGGCTTCCAAACGCTTGTCTGTGGTGCGACCTACTACTAATAATGTCAGTTTCATGCTGCAAAATTACAAGAAAATTTGCAAATTTGCAAATAAATGTGTACCTTTGTATCGTTTTTTGTGACATATTACATACCACTATATTCATTATGGATTCAAAATCTTTGCAAAAACTGATTGCCGTTTGGTTTGACGAGGATATTCGTGAGGGTGATCATACTTCGTTGTGTTGTATTCCTGCTGATGCGATGGGTTGTCAGCAGTTGATTATCAAGGATACGGGTATCTTGGCTGGCGTAGAGGTGGCTAAGGAGATTATCCGCTATTTCGACCCTGAATGCCGGTTTGAGCAGTTGTTGGAGGACGGTGCTGCGGTCAAGCCGGGTGACATTGCTTTTCGCGTGTATGGTAAGCAACTCAGTTTGTTGCAGATTGAGCGCACGATGCTGAATATCATGCAGCGAATGTCGGGTGTGGCTACTACCGCCCACCGCTATCAAAGCCTGATTGCCGATACGGCTTGCCATGTGCTGGATACCCGTAAGACGACGCCCGGACTGCGTTATTTGGAGAAGGAAGCCGTCAAGATTGGCGGAGGAATGAACCACCGTATTGGGCTTTTCGATATGATTCTGCTGAAGGATAACCACGTGGACTTTGCAGGCGGTATAACGGCTGCGCTCACTCGTGCACGCGAGTATTGCAAGGCAAAGCAGAAAGACCTGCGCATTGAGATTGAGACGCGCAATGAGGACGAGATTCGCGAGGCGATAGCCACGGGCATTCCTAATCGTATCATGTTGGATAATTTCACGCCGGAGCAGACCCGCCATGCAGTAGCGTTGATTCGTAGTCTTACTACTGCAAACCCTGCGGACGAACATTATATCGAGATTGAGTCGAGTGGAGGTATCACGAAGGACACGCTGCGCGACTATGCGTTGGCTGGTGTAGATTTTGTTTCCGTAGGGGCATTGACTCATTCCGTCAAGAGTCTGGATATGAGTTTCAAAGCCGTCAAATAGCCTGCATACAATCATGATGAAGCGTATTTTTCTATGGTTGTGTATTGCCGTCAGTCTTCCTGTAAGCGCTACGGACACGTTGCGCATATTGGCAATAGGTAATAGTTTTTCGCGTGACGCGATTGAGTATCATTTGTCGGATATTGCTAAGGCAGAGGGTGTGCATATCGTTTTAGGAAACTTGCACATTGGCGGCTGCACGTTGGAGCGCCATGCCCTGAATGCTCGTACCGACAGTGCGGCTTACGAGTATATCAAGATTGTGGACGGAGTGCTTACTAACACGCCCAAGACGCGTATGAGTACGGCTTTGGCGGACGAGCCATGGGATTATGTTAGTTTCCAGCAAGCCAGCAATTTCAGCGGAATGTACGACACTTACGAGCCTTATTTCAAGGAACTGACAGGCATTGTTTTAGGTCGTCTTCCGAAAGCCAAACCGATGTGGCAAATGACGTGGGCGTATGCTCAAAATACCACGCACGCCGCTTTCCCTTACTATGGCAGTAGCCAAGACAAGATGTATCAGGCGATATTGCGCACCTGCAAGACGCTGCATAAGCATTATCCGCGTTTCACGATTATCCCGACGGGTATTGCCATACAGAATGCCCGCACTCGATTGGGTGATGTAATGAACCGCGACGGCTTTCATCTGAATTACGTATATGGCAGATATACAGCGGCTTGCACGTGGTGGCAGACCATTACGAAACGCGATATCCGTACCAACACGTATCGTCCAGATGGAATTACGGACGAGCAGTATGAGGCATGTCGTTGGGCGGCACGCCGGGCAGTCAAAAAGCAAAGATGAGTAATCCGATTATGAAGGCATTACCTACGATTGTCTGTTTGCTTCTGCTATTACCTTTGACGGCATGCCACAAGGGGGATAAATCGCAAGAGAACGGGGTCGAGAGTCATTCGACATTCGTTCGAGGGTCAAATGACTCTCATTCTGCCAAGAAAGAACCCCGTTTGGTATATTATCCGGGGCGAACCATCAGGTATTCCGATAAGTTCCGTGATAAGAACGACTTGCATCTCGCAGCAGCAGCCTCAATAGGGCTGAAGCATGGACCCAAAGACCGTGCAGATGCCAAAAAGATGAAAAAAGACCTCCGCGAAATCAAGACGAATAAGAATTATGTGGTGGACGAACTGACGCATTCTGTGCCTTATCTTGTGCCAAAGGCGGCTGCGGAATTAGATACGATTGGTGTGGGGTTCGCGGATATATTGAAGCGCAACGACTTGCCGCATTATCGTTTCCGTGTTACCAGTGTTTTGCGCACGCAGGACGATATCCGCCGTTTGCAGCGGAGTGGTAATGTCAATTCTGTCAGCAACTCTGCCCATTGTTATGGTACTACTTTCGACATTGCCTACCTGCACTACGATAAGGTAACCGATACGTTAGATTCCGTGCCGGAAGACAATCTCAAACTCGTTTTGGGGCAGGTCTTGCTCAACGAGCAGCGCAAGGGGCGTATCTACGTGAAATACGAGTGGAAGCAATGCTGTTTCCACATCACGTGCCGCTAAATAGCGTCTAACGGGTAGTTAATAGAAGTCTCTTTAAATCTTCTCTAATTTGGCAAAGGTGAGCAGTAGTGTCTTATTGCCTACCTTGTCGAAACGAATCTCAATCTTGTCGTTGCCGTTGCTCTCGTCGTGCCACACGCGTAATATGGTTCCTTCGCCAAATACTTTATGCCTAACGCGCTCATTTGCTGCGAATTGCGAATCTGTAGGCATCTCTGTTGAAGCGTTTCTAACGGGATTGGCTTTGGCTTGTTCGGCTTGGATATGCGATTGTGTGAGGGTGTCGAGAGGTGTGAAACGGGGCATGCGGGGAGGCGCAGCAAAACCCCATTGTTGAGAGGGTGCGGAGCGGAAACTCGGCTGCGAAGAAGCCTCGTATTGCTTGATATATTGGCGGTCGAGGTCGTTCAGGAAACGCGACGGGGAGGAGAAATCCAAACTGCCGTTCTTGAATCTGGACTTCGCAAAACTGATGTAGCAACGTACCATGGCGCGTGTGATGGCGACATAGAGCAGACGTCGTTCTTCCTCAATCTCTGTGGGACGAACGCAATACTGCGAGGGAAACAGGTTCTCTTCCATGCCTGCGATGAAAACGCTCTCAAATTCCAGTCCTTTGGCTGCATGTACGGTCATTAGTGTAACGCGCTCGGTATGGTCTTCCGTGTGCTCGTCTTGGTCGGTCAGCAGCGATACCTCGGATAGAAAATCCGTAATCGGCGTGAAACTGACGCCCTCTTGCATTCTGCCATCTACAAACTCGTGTATGGCGGATAACAGTTCGTCAAGGTTCTCTTTTCGGTCGATGCCTTCTTGCGATTGGTCAAGGAAGGCTGCGGTCATGATGCCGGATTCCCTCAGTACGCGTTCTGCAAATTCGTAGGCGTCGGTTGTGTCGATAGCCTCTTGGAAATGTTGTATGATAGTCGCAAAATTGCGCAGTTTGGTGAGGGTGGAAGCGTTTACGGTGAGGGCATTCTCATCAGGTTGGTTGATTACTTCCATCATGCTTATGCCGTGGGTGGTAGCGCATTCCGATACTTTCTTGAGTGTCGTGTCGCCGATGCCGCGTGCAGGGAAATTGATGACGCGCATCAGGGCTTCCGTATCTTTCGGGTTGGCTGCCAAGCGGAAATACGAGATAGCGTCTTTGATTTCTTTGCGTTGATAGAAACTGGTGCCGCCGTAGATGCGGTAGGGGATATTTCGGCTCCGCAGTTCGTTTTCCAATACGCGCGATTGGGCATTGGTGCGGTAGAGTACGGCAATCTCGTTGTAGCCGGTCTTGCGCAGGCGGTGTTCCTCGCTGATGAGTGAGGCTATGCCTTCTGCCTCGGCTCTGTCGGAGGCGTAGGCGCGAAGCGAAAGGGTATCGCCCACCTCTTTCTCGGAATATACGTCTTTGTGAATCTGGTTTTCGTTGTGGCGGATTAGCGAATTGGCTGCATTCACAATCGTTTGTGTTGAGCGGTAGTTGCGCTCCAGTTTGAATAGTCGGGCGTTGTGGTACTCGCGTTGGAAATGCAGGATATTGCGTATGTCTGCTCCGCGGAACGAATAGATAGATTGTGCATCGTCGCCCACTACGCAGATATGGTTTTGCGGCTCGGCAAGGCGTTTCACGAGACAATACTGCACGTAGTTGGTGTCCTGGTACTCATCTACGAGTACGTATTGGAAGAGGTCTTGGTAGTAGGCAGCCGCTTCTGCGTTGTCTCTAAGTAGCCGGCAGGTATTCAGTAGCAGGTCGTCAAAATCCATCGCATTGGCTGCCTGCAACCGTAGTTCGTAGCGTCGATATACTTCCGCCATGTCGTACATTCTGTCGAATCGGTCACGTTTTTGCAGGTCGTTGTTGGCGGCGTAGTCGGAGGGTGACATAAAGGCGTTTTTGGCTGCGGAAATTTTTGAGAGCACGTTGCCGAGTTTGTATATCTTTTCGTCCAGTTGCATCTCTTTCAGTATCTGTTTGGCAGCGGCTTTCGAATCGGAAGTGTCGTAGATGGAGAAATCGCGTGTGAAGCCTAAATGTTCGGCTTCGTGGCGGAGGATACGGGCGCAGATGGAGTGAAAAGTGCCCATCCAGAGGTATCGGGCTGTTTCCTCACCGACGAGTTTGCCGATGCGTTCTTTCATTTCGCGTGCGGCTTTGTTGGTAAAGGTGAGGGCGAGGATATGATTAGCGGGGATACCTTGTTGCAGAAGCCATGCAATCTTAAAGGTCAGTACGCGGGTTTTCCCCGAACCGGCACCGGCAATCACGAGTTGTGGACCGTCGTTGTAAGTGACGGCATCGCGTTGTGAGGGATTGAGAAGGTCTAATAAAGTAGGCATAGTCTGCATAGATTCGGAGTGCAAAAGTACTGCTTTTTTCTCGAATATGCAAATTACAACCCATAAATTACAAATTACAAATCACAAATTACAAATCAACAACACAAATTAAACATTTTCTCTTGTGCATTTGGAAAAATTGCTGTACCTTTGTAGTCCAAATGGTGAGTGTCATTTCCAAAATATCAAACCAGCATGCTTAATGTCTCAATCGTCCTTTATCGTTCGGATATGGCGCAGGTGAATGCTCTGTGTCAGACGTTATTGCAGGCGGCTTCGGTGCGTTCTATTTACCTGATTGACAATTCTCCGGTTGCGGCAACAGGCTTCCCTTCTGACTCGCGTGTGGTGTATCGTTGGAACGGGGGCAACAACCTCGGTTATGGCAGAGCCAATAATATCGCCATTCGTGAGAGTATCTACGATAAGGTGCCTTTTCATTTGGTTATCAATTCGGATATTGAGGTATCTGCGTCCGACTTGGATTATTTGCACGGATTTATGCAGCATAACCCGAAGGTGGGCAGTTTGATGCCGCGGGTGGTAGGTGCGGATGGTCATTTGCAATATCTTTGCAAACTCTTGCCTACGCCGTGGGACGTGTTTGCCCGCCGTTTCTTGCCAAGAAGGTGGACGGAGCGTCGTAATGCGCATTATGAGTTACGGGCATCGGGGTATGATAAGATGATGAATGTGCCGTATTTGAGCGGTTGTTTTATGTTGCTTCGTACGGAGGCTGTGTTGCAGGCGAGGTTGTTTGATGAGCGTTATTTCATGTATCCGGAGGATATTGACCTGACTCGCACGTTGCATCGTGACTGGTTGACGCTTTATGTGCCGGATGTGACGATAGTGCATCGTCATGCGCAAGCCTCGTATCATAGTTGTCGGATGCTTTGGGTACATATAGTCAATATGTGCCGGTATTTCAATAAGTGGGGTTGGTTCTTTGATTCCGAGCGCACACTCATGAATCAACTCGCAAATTTACAGATAGAATATCGAACCAACTAACGGAGCACTAACGGAGCACTAACGGAGCACCAACGGAGCACTCCGATACTTGACCGATACTTTGCCGATACTTGACTGACACTTTTTCGAAATGTTTTTTGCATCTTTTGCATCATTTTGATTATATTTTTGCAAAAAAATGCTTAGAGTATCACAAATATTTGCGTATATCAAATTTTTGTAGTACATTTGCAGCGAAATTGGAGAATGTAGTGTTGTGGAAACCAAAAAATCCCCCCGGTTCTATAGTTCTCTGTTATTATAGATAATTTGTCAACGAATAAAAAACATTTATTTAATTATGAAAAAATTCTTTTTGGCACTGATGGCTGTAGCCGCCATCGCAATCGCAGGATGTAACAAGTCGATAAACGACCCGGAACCTCCAGAAAATAAGGAAGAAGTGCGAGGAATTTATCCCCCTTCTGAAGATTCTACGGTCGTTATAGTTAATGATGAAGTTCCTGATGACGGGAAGTAATCGTGCCCTTGTGGCTAAGAAATAACAAAGTTAAACAATAATCAAAAAAACATTTATTTAATTATGAAAAAATTCTTTTTGGCACTGATGGCTGTAGCCGCCATCGCAATCGCAGGATGTAACAAGTCGATAAACGACCCTGTAGTAATTGACGACCTTGGAGCACCTGATAATATTATACCTCCTACGGATACCGATGGTGCAAATCAGAATAGATGGGGTCTCGCTCCAGAGAGAATTCCTCTGCCAGTTACCTATACTGAAAACGACGAAGAATAATTTGCAAAAATTATGCGAAATAACAAAAATCGTCCTTCGGGGCGATTTTTGTCTATTTGGTATGAAGCGTGGGTGTTGGATATATCTGCTTTTCCTGTTCGTTGGAGTCAGTTGTGAGTCGCGAGTGATTCCAATGCAACAAACTGCGACACGTCAGATTGTGATGTTTTCTGCCGTCAACGGACTGGGAGACCACGGCTATGTTGATTTGATTCTTTTTGGGGCGGAACATGTCTATCTGAATTTGCCGAAGGATGTGCGTATGCTGTATTGCAACCCTACCACTTTTGAGGAAGCCGAACAGGCGGCGGATTACTATTCGCACGAAGGAGCAGCAGCATACGACAGCACGTTGATTGTTTTGGCAGGGTCGGATTATAAGCCCCTCGCAGAGAAATATATCCATGATTCCACGCTTAACCCAAATGTGGATATCCTTGTTTTTGAGGTGGACGAACTGCCGCAGGGCTATAACTCTGACCATGTAGCGGCGTTCTCCGTAGATATGTATTGGGGCAGTTACAATGCCGGTGTGAGTGTGGCTCAAATGGGTTTCCAAGCCCCGTTGATTTGGTTGGCTCGTGATGATGATTACATCTTGCAACTGGCTCGGGACGGCTTCTCTGACGGCTATTATTCGATAACAAATGTGCACCCTGACACGGCGATGCTCAGTAACGACTGGCACGGCTACGGTATGCCCGACGTTACCTACCGGCAAATGGAGGAGAAAAGCAAGAAATATGATTTCATTTATCCCGTCATGGGCGGTTCTAATATGGGTATTTATCGCTATTTGCGTGAGCATTCGGATGGACCTAAAGTGGCAGGAATGGATGTGGATCAAAGCCAATATGCCTCTAATGTGATTGGCAGTTTGGTCAAACACATGGACCTGTTGGTAGAGAAGTATCTGAATAATTGGCTAAACCATATACCTTGGCAACGATATGAGAAAATCGAGGCGAATAGCGGTTATATTGAGTGGGTGCTTACTGGTGCTGAGTAGTTGGCTCCTGACATCATGCGAACGCGAGGAGCATTATTGTTCTGTTAGTGACCTCAGCGTGCGTAAGGTGGCTGTAGTCTTACCCTTTGAAAACGGTTTGCGTGAGCAATGGGAACAGTGCCTGAACCTCTGCAATGCCAATTTGCAGACGGCTTTTTGTTATGCCGGTATGGGGGTGAAATTGCAGTTTGAGTGGTATGACGAATCGACAGAGGACTTATCTGCTTTAGGACAAAAACTCTTGGCGCGCAAGGATATAGTGGCTGTGATTGGAGGTCACCACTCGTCGTCAGCGATGCAGTTGGCATCGGTGTTGTGCAAAGGGGGAAAAAACCTTTTTACTTTGGGGACAGCCGGGCAATTGACGCGGGCATATTCGGCAACAGGCAATCTATGGGTAATGACCGAAACGGATGTTACCGAGTGTGAGGTGCTGCTTAGTAAAGCCATACAATATGGAGCCAAATCAGTTGCATTGTTGGTCAACGGCGCAGATGTGTACGGTCAAACTTTCTTGGACTGGTACGCGTTCCAAGCGACAGAGTTAGGACTGCAAAACAAGGGTACCTATTCCTATGACGGTAGTGAGGCACAGATTGCGCAGCAGACCAAAGCGGCTTTAGCGTCTGGCGCAGACTTTGTGTTGTGTGCTTCCAGTTCGGTGGAGGAACTGAAAACGGTGCTGAGTACGAAGCAATCCACACTGCATAACAACCGTATGCTAATGGCAGAATCGGGGTTTGCGGGTAATGCTATCAGCGAGTTAGGTTCGTTGATGGAGGGTGTTGAGGGAGTGTGTTATGGTGCCGATCCTGAATCGGGATTTGATATAGCCTATCAGGCACGGTTCAATCGTTTGCCCTGCTTGGGCGAAGCGCAAGTATATGATGCAGCCATGCTGATTGCCTTTGCTTCGTATGTGCAGATGCTCAATGAAGACCTCACATTCAAAAATGCCATGCGTCAATTGGTAGATGGTCGCGAACAGGGCAAGAGCAGTTGGCGGAGCGAAGACATGGTTTGGCTTGCGTCTATGCTGGCGAAAGGTGCGCATCCGGATATTAGTGGCGCTTCCGGTTCGTTGGACTTTGACGCAAGGGCTTATACCAACGTTCTGCACTCGGTCTATTATAACTACTTGGTCTATCAACAAAAGTACATCTTTTTGGACTACAATACCACGGACGGCTCACGCCGAACCGACCCTACATTGGCATCATGGAACTGGAAAAAGTCGCAAAAGCAGGATATCTCGTATGAGGGAGAGGAGCGTGTCTATCCTCCTTTGGATAAACGTTGGGCGTTGCTGGTAGCAGCCTCAAAGGGGTGGGAAAATTATCGCCATCAGGTAGATGTGCTTAATATCTACCAGATTCTCAAGAAACACGGTTATGACGATGACCATATCGTTGTTATCATGGAGGATGACTTGGCGAAGAATGCGAATAATCCTGAACAGGGTGTTTTGTACTCGCGAATGGATGGCGTTAATGTCTATCAGAATGTGCAGGTGGATTATCACCCCTCCCAATTGACCCCAAAAGATATTCCTGAGATTCTGTTAGGACATGCTTCGGAACGTTTACCGCATGTGTTGCGTTCGGATTCGGATGATAATGTATTCTTTTTCTGGTCGGGTCATGGTTCACCGGGTAAGATGTGCTGGCTCGATACATGGGAGGGAATTAAAAAAGACGATTTGGAAAAATGCCTCGCTAAATTAGAGCAATCGGGGAATTACCGCAAACTGATTGGTTGCTTCGAGACATGCTATTCCGGCGGAGTAGCGGAAGCGGCAGATAACCATAATGGCATGCTGTTCTTCACGGCAGCCAATGCCAATGAGACATCTAAAGCGGACGAGTATAATTACAACTGGGATGTATGGATGAGTAATCGTTTTACCGCCACCTTGCAGGACTGTATGATCAATTCCCCTACGCAGACGTTTGGCGAACTGTATAACCAATTATTTCTATCTACTGTTGCCTCGCACGTGTGTGTATTTGGTCATAAGGGGTTTGGCAGCCTGTACGAATCTAATCTGGGAGAAATTCTTAAATAGTTTCGATGCAAGTTCCATACACCATTAGAAAGGTGATATACAAGATGACAAAGTTTCGATATATGTTTCTGTGCGCGATTCTTTTGCATGGATTCTTGTCCTGCGACCGGGACGACGATCCGACAAGACGTATTGCCGAAACCGGTGACGCTACAGACATTACGGCATTTACCGCTAAAATTTCCGGTTATTGCAATCAAAAGAATGTTGCAGGACTATCTGTAACCTATGGAATAGAATATACCAATACAGATCTTACAAGAAACGCTATCGTTCTGAATGCCTCTGAAATGGACGAGAAGGGTCGTTTTTCGGTTGATATTGAAAATCTGAATCCGGGAACAGAATATTTCTACCGTACATTTGTCTTTTACAACAGGGCTTATTCATTCGGAAATGTGGAGAGTTTTACGACATTGGCGCATCCTGAGCCGGAAAAGGTGGACTTGGGTGTGGGCGTCAAGTGGGCTTCGTTCAACATAAGTGCACCTGCTCCTGCTGATTATGGGAAATATTACTCATGGGGAGAGATTAGAACCAAGTCCTTCTATGCATGGGAGTCCTACCTGTGGAGTGCAGACGGAACGGAATCCAACATAACAAAATACAATTCTGCGGATAACAAAAACCGCCTTACCTCGGACGATGATGTTGCTACACACGAACTTGGCGGTTCATGGCGTATGCCTACCGCTAAAGAGTTTGATAAACTGGTTGCCGGTTGTTATTGGCAATGGTTTGAGAACTACAAAAATTCAGGGATAAAAGGCTACGTGGTATTTAAGGCAAAAAATGATGGAGACCGGGGAAAAAGGAACTCTGAAACTATTTCTGCATCTTATTCGCCGGACAAGGATGTCCACATCTTCCTTCCGGCTGCCGGATATGCTTCAAAAGATGTATTTAGTGATATTGGAAGCAACGGCAATTATTGGACATCATCTCTTTCCCCTTCGACATCAAGCAGCGCTTATTACATCTATTTTGATTCCGAAAACATAGGGGTAGGTGAGTGCGAGAAACGCTATTATGGACAGTCCGTCCGTCCTGTCTCTGATTGACAAATCGAAAAACCATCAATCAATATGAAAAAAGTTATTTTATTAATGTGTCTTGTTGTCACGTTGGTTTCGTGTGAAAAATCCGATTTAGGAAACTCTGACATTGCCGAAACAGGTGTAGTCGTAGAGTTGGGCGCTTTTTCTGCCAAAATCCAAGGTGTTTGCCGACAAAAGCCGGAGAAGGCTTTGTCTGTCATCTATGGCATTGAATATTCTGAGAACGATCTCAACACCAATGCGACCGACGTTGAGGCAACACAAATAAGTGCTGATGGCAAATTTGACGTTTGCATTGATGGACTGACGGCAAATACGTCATACTACTATCGTGCTTATGTGTTATTCAACAAAGTCTATTATTTCGGTGATATCAAGACTTTTGTCACGTCTTCACACCCGCAGCCGGAAAAGGTGGATTTAGGTGTGGGCGTCAAATGGGCGTCATGCAACATAAGTGCCTCTTCACCGGAGGAAGTTGGAAAATATTATGCGTGGGGTGAGACTAAGCCCAAATCGTTTTATAGTTGGGGTACATACGTTTGGTGTAAAGATGGACAGGAACTGCAACTGACGAAATATGTTCCTGCTTCTGCTCCGGAATACTGGTTTGGCGATGGTCCCGTTGACAACAAACTCGTGCTTGATCCTGAAGATGATGTCGCCCGTAAGGAACTCGGCGATTCGTGGCGTATGCCTACTATTGAAGAATTTGGCGATTTGGTATCGGAATGTTTCTGGCAATGGTGTACCGACTACAAAGGTTCCGGCGTCCGTGGATATATTGTTTTCAAGGCAAAGACTCCTGAGGATAGGGGGAAGAGACAATCTCCGGAATATACGGAAGATATAGTGACGGGGGACTATTCCGTAGATAATGATGTCCACATCTTTCTTCCCGCTGCTGGGTTCCGTTGGGACGATGTTACGATGGGGGACAAAGGAGATGTGGTTTTGGGGTACTACAGATCGTCTTCTCTTCAGGCAGTAGGTATTCCCAATTATGCCAATGGTACTCCCAATTATGCAGTTGATATGTGTTTCAGTGTCTTCTATACAGATACTGCCGATTATTACGAGCGTTGTTTCGCAATGCCCATTCGGGCTGTAGCGGATTATTGATGTGTGCCACTTCGAACCCTCATAGTCCCCTCATAGATTTTAATCACCAATCACAAATAACAAATCACAAATCAAAAAAGCGCTTTCGGGCGCTTTTCCTTGTATATATCCGAAATTTTTAGTACCTTTGCAGCCGGAAGTCGAAGTATCTTCGTGCAAGTCCGTTGTGACTTAATTTCTGGCATATTTGTCAAAGGTGTTCCAAAGGTGAAGATAAGGTGATG
>JAKSNN010000010.1 GCA_024399755.1 Paludibacteraceae bacterium
TTATCAATTTTTCCAATGCAATGGCTCCAACCACCTCTACATTATCGCCTTTGCATAGTTGGTAGTCATGCGCATATTGTTTTTGAAAATCGGTTTCCACCAATAATTTCCACAGCAGATTATCAAAGGGCAGTCCATAGTTGTTTTTCCACAAGTTCATACAGTTGATTCCATACGGCACATACAGCGTCAGGCAATCAGGATAGTTATAGATATGATATTGTGGTAGGGTATCTTTGTACGGCTTGGTAAAAAAGACGACATCAGGTTGTAATAATTTCTTAACATTCAACCATTTATGTTGCGAAAAATCATAAGAACTGATATAATTATACCCCTGCTCTCTCACAAAATTCTCGGTCACACGCATGACTCGCAGGCACTCCTGCCGGTCATAGATCAAATGTACATTAAACGGAGAGATGACGACAACGGGTTCAAAATATTCGGACTTCTCCAGCAGCCGGTATAGGCAATCATATTTCCACACCGAAGGAGTCTGTAAGAAAAAGAGGACCTTTATATTCTTTTTTGCCTTAAGCCGCTCTATCGTTTTCCGCTGCCGGTTGCGGATAGACTTCACATACCACTTTTGGAAAAGCGGAACAGAGGCAATAAAAAAATCATGAAAGATAATTGACTTGTAGAGTGTATCTATCACCGACACCCCACCCACTTTCTCTGTTATGTACTTTTTCCAATTCGTCATTATTTACGCTCATAATCACCTATCAACTGTTTTCCCCATGTTAACACCCGATCTATGGTAGGTGTTACAATGTCGTGCTGCAGCGCTAAATCCTTGACAAGCTGCAATCCAAAAGGAAAATCCTCCGTGAAATAACGGCTCTCAAAGTCCGGAACCCACCCGGATTCCGTTTGTTTCATAGGGGCTAAAATCATCTTAAACGCCTCAATAGAACGCAGTTTATTCATTAGCGAAGCCGCATCATGGCTCTCGTAATACTCCAGCACTGACGGGATATGTATGCCCAGCACCCGTGTTAGCGTTTGAAATTCGTTATCACACGCTATATAAGTCTCGGCAGACAGTTCATCCCAATCGGCGTAGAACTTGGTTTGTGTCGGATAGCTAATTGCCGGTGTCCAATCATGCCACATCCCATATAAGCGCGAGGGGTGCAACAGGGGGTTGCTATTGGTTAAAGCCGCTTCCAAATAGTTGTGGAGCGCTGCAACAGGAGTATTCAACCAAGTTCCCCATTGTGTGGCAAACGAATCCGGCAGATTCTCAATCGCCATGTATAATTGTGTCTTGTATCCCAGTAACTGTGCGGTATGACCGTATTCGGCTACGCGGGCAATATACGGCACACGTTGAAAGCCGAATAGAGCCGTCTTGTTGTCAAAAATCTCATGGGCACGGAAGAAGAACCCTGTGCTGCTAACAATAGAACCAACGGCTTGTGTCGTGATATAGGATGCTATGTCTCGCAAGGTTTTTTCGATTAAAAACCCCGGTACACATAGGAGAATAATGTCACTTTGGGGAATGACTTGCTCGGCTTGGTCAGAGATGATATGCAGATGTCCTTGATAGAGTTTACCATTTAGGTCTGATACCTTAATCTCCTTACTCCATTCAGATGGCTTGGAGGTCAATAGATTGACTTCCACTCCGTCTTGTTGGGCTAATACTCCGGCTGTGACTAACCCTAACGAACCGCCTCCACAAATGCAAAGTCGTGTCATAATTCCTTCAATGCCTTTATCAATTGGTCATTATCTTTTGCATCACGCACAGCAAGGCGGATGTATGGTGCATTACATTTCTTCGTGCAGTCTTTAATCAGTATCTTGTTCTCTTTCAATAGACGGACGGCGAGTTCGCGCGGTGTGTGCGGCGCCTTGACTTCACACAATACATAGTTGGCTTCACTCGGCAAAACACGCAGATACGGAATATTGTTGAGCAGTGCTACAAAGCGTTCCCTTTCTTCACGGAAAGCATCCATCGCAGCAGCATACGCTTTCTCGTATTTGCCTAATATCTGCAAGAAGAACTCGCCGAAGGAGTTGATATTCCAGATGGCAAGTGCGCGACGCAAGTTGGCCATCAGCATAGCATTACTCGTGGCTAATATACCTAACCTTAATCCCGGTACGCCGTACGATTTAGAGATACTCTTAACTACCACCAATTTGTCATATTGCTCTAATAGAGTGTTATCCAAAAATGTCGGGTGCTCGGTAGAGAAGTCAATGAAACTCTCATCCAATACCAATATGATATCTTTTTTTTGACACCATTCTATCAGGCGCAGGCAGTCCTTGTACGGAATATAGTTGCCGCTTGGATTGTCGGGGTTAATCAGCACCAACGACCATATATCCTTGTCCGCAAAATAACCCATTAAATCATCTGCCGTGTAACGGAAATCGGGTGCTGTTGTCGTATAGGCAACCACCTGCTCCGGCATCAGTCGATTAGGATATTCTTCGAAAGTCGGACGCACAACACCTACTTTGCCCAACATCTGTTCGGCAAGTGCTTTAATCAGTTCGGCAGCACCGTTGCCCACGGCTACATAATCCTGTTTCAGTCCGAAGTCCTTGGCGACGAGCAAGTTATTAACTCGTTGTCCGGACGGGTATTCGGTCAGCAAGCGGTCAAAATTGGCTGCCAGTTCATCGCGGAGACGCTGATTGGGGAAATAGGGATTAACCAGATAGCAATAATCTAACATGTTGGGGTAACGCCAATAACCTCCGTACCGCGAACAAAGCAGGTCATATTGACGGTCGGTAAAGATGGACTCTGCAATATCCAAATCTTGTATATCGTCTATTTCGTACCATTGCTCGCCTTCTAATGGCAGGGCACGCATGCCGGAGTTGTCCAGCATATTGATTACGCGCAGCACTTGTTCGTAATATTCGTTTTTGCCCAAAGCCTTGCAATAAGCCTCCAAAAAAGGCACATACATCGTAGCCGAGAAATCTTGCGAGAACTTATAGACGTTCACGGTTTTATAATACGATGGAATCTCCTCGTAACGGAACTGACTATTGGGAATAAAACGCTGTATATGGTTATCTTCATCTAACGTAACGACCGTACCGTCCATCCAATTTTCATATTTATCTACCAAAGCCAAATTAGGATATGGATGTTCTATCAATTTGGAGATTACAGCATTCTCCATAATAATATCCGACTCAAAAAGCAAAGTGTCTTCTTTTTGCAACCAATCCTTTGCCATATAGAGCGAGTAGATATTGTTTGTCTTGTCATAAACCGTATTTTCTACAAATTCAATAGGAGTTGATACATCTATCGTTTGCAAATATTCCCGCAGTTCCTTCGCCTTATATCCAACTACCATTATAATTCGGTTCAGTCCTCTATTATCTAACTGATGCAACAATCGAGAAATCAAAGTCTCACCACCGACTTCGATCATACATTTGGTATTGCCCTTGGTCAGTTCACCAAGACGCTTTCCCATTCCTGCTGCTAAAATAATTGCTTGCATATCTCGTTATTTATTTTCAACACAAAAGAATCGTTTTTAGATGGGATTAGTTGTTTAAGATTTTATCGCAGAGTTCGCGGATGGCACCGTCACCGCCATGGTGCTCCAAAATGGTGATACCCGTTATCGCCTTTACCTGCGGCATCGCATTCTGAGGACATGCAGGCAACCCAACTGCCTGTAATAAATCCAAATCGTTCACATCATCTCCCACGTAACACACCTGCGCAAGCGTAATACCCATCTCAGCACAAATCTCTTGACATGCCTGCAACTTGGTTGGACGTCCCTCTACGGCTTGACTGCCAACACCCATGCGCAAGTAGTCCAATTGCAACTTCTCGGCACGTTTGGCAACAATATCCGTCGTTTCACTCGTTAAAATACCACAACGAATACCTGCTTTCCTTAACAACACCATTCCCATACCATCATACACGCAAAAACGTTTCATCACTTCACCCTCTCGCGTATAATACATGCCACCATCGGTTAGGCAACCATCGACATCGGTAAGGAAGAGTTTAATATCTTTGTAATCTATCGGGCACATGTCTATCATGTTATGTTGATGTTATGTTAAAGTAAGTCTTCCGGAAATGTAATCTTCTTGTTTTTTTCTTCACCCTGCACAATATAAATCGGTGTAGCAGGCATAAACGTATGCACAATGCCACAATCATCTGTGGCAATAACTTCGGATTGGGCAAGGGCTTTCTCATAGGCTTGGCGCACCAAATCCAAACGGAAAGCCTGCGGCGTTTGCGCTCTCCACATCGTAGCACGAGCAGGGATATCCAATAATCGGACACTATCGTTTGCGGATTGTCCTTGCTCCTTGCTCCTTGCTCCTTGCTCCACTTGGTACATCGTGTCCGTGGCAGGTACGGCAACCGAAACAGCCTCATGCCGCTCCAACGCTTGGCAAACATTAGCCAAAATCTGCTGACTCACAAACGGACGCGCACAATCGTGGAACAATACGTTACATCCTATACTCATCCTATACTCATCGGATACAAAATGTTGTATAGCGTTCCACGACGATTCCCAACGCTCTTTGCCCCCCAAGACGATGTCACTCACCTTCTGCCACCCCTGACGCAACATAGATTCCTGCACCATTGACACATAATCGGCATGCGAGACAATAATAATACGTCCAATCAAAGGACATTGCTCAAAGGCGTCCACACAACATTCCAAAACCGTCCGCCCATCTTGCAACGGCATAAACTGCTTCGGGATATTGCCTCCTACTCTCGTCCCTACTCCACCCGCTAATATAACTGCGATATTGGTCATCATAATTTTGCGTGCAAAGATACACATTTTTTATCAAATACACAAATATTATGTGCTGTTTCTCAAAAAAATAGACGTTTATTTGCGTAGTTGAGAAAAAACACGTACCTTTGCAGTATGAAACAATACGCTTTAGTAACAGGAGCAAGTTCCGGAATAGGACTATGCTACGCGCGGACACTTGCACGCGATTATCATTATAATGTGCTGTTAGTCAGCAATCAAGAGCAGGCATTACAAGATGCCGCAGCCTCTATCCATAACGAATATGGTGTAGAAACGCAAACGCTTTGTATCGACTTGGCAGAAGCACAAGCCGCCGACAAAGTATATGCGTATTGTAAAGAACATGAGATAGCGGTAGAGGTGCTTATCAACGATGCCGGAATGCTCATCTTTGAGCCATTATCCTCCGTTTCTGCAGCCAAACTACACACGATGTTAATGCTGCATGTCGTTACTCTGACTCATCTATGCCGATTATTTGGAAACGATATGACTGCAGCAGGACACGGCTATATACTGAACATGTCCAGTATGACGGCTTGGATGGCTATGCCGGGTATCCAATGCTACAACGCCACAAAGAGTTATGTGCTGAATTTCAGCCGTGCCTACTGGTACGAGATGCGTCGCCATGGAGTACACGTCTTAGCCGTTACCCCCGGTTCGACCGACACGGGACTGCTGCCGTTTGATGCAGGTTTTGCACGATTATTGCGGTTAGCAGGAATCACTATGTCTCCCGAGAAATTAGTCAGCCGTGTGTTGAAGGTGCTGTTCCGCAGTTGGCGCAAACGCAGTATGCCCGGCGCGTGGAACTATATCATCGTGCCCATAATCAACCATTTGCCCGATTGGGTAGTCTTTACGGCTATGAAAAAGATACCTGTGTTTGGAACGCCTGCGTCATTTATAAAAAGTTGAATGAAAAGCCTGAAATTCATCCTGTCCCAATACGATACGACGCCAGAATGCCACAATAAAGCCTAAACCGTACCCCATAAGTTGCACAAAAGCGGCTGCTATGCTCAATATAGCAATCACCACACTACGATTTTGCAGCAATGAATCCAAAAAAATCAGCACTACATACACCCCTATCAACGTCCAAAACAACGGATAGGCAATGCCCAACAACAGTAGCAGCAACACGCCCACGGTAAAAACAGCAGGCAACAGATGCACTATCTTGAGTGAACCCGGATGCCGCTTAGTCAAGTTAATACGTGCGATACCAGAGTTATAAACCTGCCTGAAGAACTTACGCAGGTCGGTACGACGTTTGTGATACACAAATGCCTCCGGTATAAGAGCTGTTCTATAACCGGACTCTACGATGCGCAGGCTAAAATCCACATCCTCACCAAAGCGCATCTTTTGGAAACCGCCCAACTGTTCGTAAACACTCTTGCGGATTCCCATATTAAAACTGCGAGGGTAGAACTTATCCAATTTCTTCTTACCGCCTCTTATGCCACCAGTGGTAAAGAAAGAGGTCATTGAGTAATTAATCGCTTTTTGTATATCGGTAAACGACTCATGCGCTCTATCCGGACCGCCAAAGGCATCGACGGCATTAGTGCTCAAAAAGACATCCACCGATGCAATATACTTTGGGGGTAATATCACATCTGAATCCAAGATCAGGAGATATTCGCCTTGCGCCCGCTCCGCGCCGTAATTACGAGTATCACCCGGACCAGAATTAACTTTACTGAAATACCGAACAGGTAATATGGTCTCATACCGATCCACCACAGCCTTGCAGTCATTGTCCGATCCATCCTCCACAATCAGCACTTCCCAATCCTTGTTGGTCTGATGTGTGAGGCTCTCCAGCAGTTCGTCCACCTCGTCCGGACGATTGTACACAGGTATAATGAGAGAGTACTTCATATCATTCTTCACTTGTTATTTTTGAAGGCATTCCAACCTTGTGCATGGAGTTCCAGTTCTTCGCCGTTACGACCAATAAGATTCAGCCCGTATTCCTGCTTCGTGATATGACCGATGATATAAATATCCTCCAACGGAATCAGTTTCTCGTAGTCCTTGATGTCGCAGGTGAAAAGTAACTCATAGTCTTCCCCGCCGTTGAGACAGCAAGTTACGATGTTCAAGTTCATCTCCTCTGCCAACGCAGCAGCCTGATAATCAATAGGTAATTTATCTTCATAAATAGAGCAACCAACCTTCGATTGCGAGCAGATGTGCATCAGTTCGCTACTCAACCCATCACTCACGTCCATCATCGCCGTCGGCTTGATACCCGCTTTTTTCAATTCGGCAATAATGTCCTTGCGGGCTTCGGGTTTCAGTTGACGTTCCAACAAGTATTCTCGTCCCTCAAAGGCTTGGATATTATCGCCTTGCGTTGGGGTATGATTGGCATCTTTGCTATGCAGAGCATAGCGTTCACGCTCTAATAATTGCAAACCCATGTAAGCCGTTCCGAGATTGCCCGAAACACAAATTAAATCGTTCTCTTTGGCGCCATTGCGATAAACGATATCATCCTTGTGCGCTACTCCAACACAGGTAATGGAAATGGTCAAACCCGTCATCGAAGCCGAAGTATCGCCCCCAACTAAATCCACATGATAATGCTCGCAAGCAAGCCGGATTCCTGCATATAATTCTTCCAAATCTTCCACTGAGAAACGTTGGCTAATACCCAGACTAACAGTAATTTGTGTAGGCATACCATTCATAGCATAGATGTCGGAAAAGTTCACGACAGCAGCCTTATAACCTAAGTGCTTAAGAGGCACATATTCCAAATTGAAATGCACTCCCTCAAGCAGCAAGTCGGTAGTCATCAGCACACGTACGTCTTTCTCTTTTCCCGCCCCACATGAGGCGCTGAAATTCATTACCGCAGCATCGTCTCCAACACCCTTGCATGAGGACGGTTGATGGAATTTGATATTCTCCGTAAGATGACGAATCAGTCCGAATTCGCCTAAAGTTGATATTTCTGTTCGAGCCATAAATTTACGCTTTTACAATTTGAGTGCAAAGTTACAAAAAAAAATATATCCGCACAAATATATTTTGCATTTCCTACGCAAATCATACATTTTATTTGCGTATTTCAAAAAAATGTAGTACCTTTGCACGCTTTTATTGTTTATGAAAAACGCATTGATAAAAAACTATATTATCCAAGTAGGACTATTCCTTTTTATTCTATTCCCCACGCTTATGGGAACATTTATGGCGATAGACCTTACATCATGGTCTATGCGTCTTATCTATTTGCTCTCGAGTTTGGGTTTTTATGCGTTCTTGTATGTCCTTCTCAAGCAACGCACATTCTTCTACGTTGCAGCAATCTTTTTTCTACAAGGAGCGATTGAGGTGGTGCATTTGGTAATTAACCATGCCACAATGTCTCTTTTATTTCTTTGGACAATCTTCGCTTCTGAACGACGCGAGTTCATTGAACTATTCAGTATGTATTGGTTCATTGTCGTCATTATAATTGCGCTATGGATTCTTTACATCATTATCGTAAAACGCAATATTCCAAACGAATATAAAATTGCATCGCATCGTATTCGTTTATGGGTAGCAAGCGTCATTTTACTACTGTTTCTCAGCGTTATCATATTATCTCTTTGCCAAACAGCAACAAAAAAGCAATTTGGAAAGCGATTCGCACATATAGAATGCGTTGATGGCATTAAGAAGTTCACCCCCATCAATACGTACCTTTTAGGGTATCAGTTGTTTAGTATTTCTGATGAATTGAAAAATCAACAAGACGCTTTAGAACGTTTTACATTTAACATTCCCACTAATCCCGAAGGAGATGATCTTGTAGTATTGGTAATTGGAGAGACTTCACGCTATGACCATTGGCAACTCAATGGCTATCAACGCAACACATCACCTCGGTTATGCGCACGAGGTGAGCAACTCATCAGTTTCGATAGTTGCTACACCATTGCTAATTTAACCACAGTGTGCGTTCCTTTTATGTTGACCCCAGCCACACCAGAACAGCCACACCGTTTTTATAACGAAAAATCTATTGTAGAAGCCTTTAGCGAAGCTGGCTATCGCACGGCATGGATTGCAGACCAAAGTTTTGGCAACACATTTTTGCAACGTATCTCCAACACGTGCGATTTCCGATATTATACAGACAACCTGCCAAATATGAAAGACACTCTCTTGATAGCACCTTTCATCTCAGCGTTGCAATATACTGACAAACAATTGATTGTAGTACATTCTTTGGGCTGTCATTTCAAATACTCTTCACGCTATTCTAACGAGTTTCGCACCTATAGACCAGATTTGTCGGACATAGAGGTATCTAAACTACTCTGCAATCATGCTCCATTAGAGAATTTCAAGCAACTCCTAGTCAATTCCTACGATAATGCCATATCCTACACGGATTTTATATTGGATACACTCATTCAATCCGTAAAAGACTTGAATCGAAGCGCCGTATTCGTTTATATCGGTGATCATGGTGAGAACCTTTTAGATGACGAGCGAAAGATGATTCTGCATGGTACTTTTCAGGCAAGTCAATACGAGACGCACGTACCACTATTTGTTTGGATATCTGATACATATAAACAACGTTATCCAAGTGTACAAGAAGCACTTAAAACTAACCAAAACAAAGTCTTCTCTACGATGACCCTCTTTAACTCGCTATTGGATTTCGGGCATATTCCTTATCAAGATATGGATACTACGGAAAGCATTGTCCGTCCTTCGTTAATTAGCCACCCTATCATCTATGGATTAGATGCCAATCTAAAATTAACTGAAATGGAAAAATGATTAAGCGTCTATCACTCATATATTATATTTTAACGTTGTGCGTGGCGTTTTTTCTGCCTTCTTATACTCATGCGCAGAAACGCACGGAGGCTTCCGGTGTGGTAGTAGATGCGCAAACAGGAGAAGTGTTGCCTTTTGTGCAAATTGTCTTTCTCACCCACTCTGCTGACGGGAAATCCGTAGAACAAACTTCCGTCGGTACTACATCTGATTTAGATGGAAAATTTACCATTTCCAATTCTGCCGGTTATACAGAAGTAAACTTTCTGATGATAGGATACAAGCCCTATACTTTGACGCTCAAACAGGGACAAACCAAACAAGGAATAAAAGTAAAATTAAATCCTGATGTCTATGGATTGGACGATATTATTGTTAAACCTCAAAAAGAAAAAAAGAAGTACAAACGTAAGGGAAACCCTGCCGTAGAACTTGCAAAAAATGTTATTGCCCATCGTGATTCCTTCTCCGTCAAAGCAGCAGATCATTATACCGCTAACACCTATTGCAGAATGTCTTTTGCATTGGACAATTTCAACCCTGATTTTACTAAACCTTTTTGGAAGACCTTTGCTTTCGCAGAAAAATATATTGACACTACTGACACATATCCTTCTATCACGGTAAGTATTCGCGAACACTTGATTAACGAATACTATCAGCACCGCCCATATCATGAAAAGAAGATTATCCAAACAAAACGTATCTTCGGTTTAGAGGATATTGTAGGAACAGACCAATTGCAAGAAAACATCAATGCCATTTTCAAAGATCCCGAAATTACGGACGACAATATGAAACTATTGCTCAACCGATTTGTCAGCCCTATCAGTTCCTCATTAGCCACATCTTTCTACCAATATTACATAATAGACACTCTTATTGTGGACGGCTACGAATGTATTGATTTGGCATTCGTGCCTGTCAATTCAGAAAGTTACGCATTCACGGGACATTTATACATATTAAACGACTCATCCACGTATAAGATAAAAAAATATACTCTAAACCTACCACAGCACATCAACCTTAATTTCGTAAGCGATTATGTGGTGGAACAAAATTATCACCAATTAGAAAACGGTCTATGGGCTCCAGAACGGACATCTATCTTTGCTAAATTATTTCTCTACAATAAGAAACGCGGTATTTTAGCACGCCAAACGAAAATTTATACGAATTGGGATTTGCAAACTCCTATTGACAAGGAAATATTCTCGTCTCTTACGCCTTCTGAAGCCTTGGACGACTCTACTGCGACACGACTCATCTCCTCCGAATGGGAACACCTGCGCCCTGAACCCCTTACACGATACGAGTCATCTGTGTATGACCTTGTGCAAGAATTTACTGACAATCCCAAGTTCGCCAGTATGGCAATGGCAGTAAACGCCTTTGCAACAGAGTTTGTATCAACAACCAATGCAAAACACATTGATGATAGTAAATTTGATTTTGGACCTATCTACAATTTTATTTCGTGGAACAAACTTGAGGGAGTAAGACTACGCCTGGGGGGCACTTCCACCGCCCTATTGCATAATCAATTTTTCTTTCGGGGATATGTTGCATTCGGTACTACAGATTTGCGCCCGAAATACAATGCAACCTTACTCTATTCCTTTAATAAGAAAAAACGCTATGCATATGAGCCACAACGGAATTACCTGCAACTATCAGCACAATATGATGTAGAAGAACCCGGGCAAGTAGTAGATGTAATTGCTCGTGATAACATCATTATGTCTATCCCGACGTCCAAACCGACTCTCAAAAACGACCAATATGTCTTCCATGCCAAACTGGAATACAAGAAAGATTGGGAAAACGGCATAGGTATCCGCACTGTTTTCGATTATTCCAACTCTGAAGCTGCCGGCGCCATGAAATACGAGCGCATCAATAACTTCACAACGGATAGTCTGATCGGCGATGTCACTCGAATAAAGAACTATAATAGTTATCGTACAACGCTTGAATTTAGTTACTCTCCCGGCAAGGCAGTTTGTATCGACCGAATAGGTGTACCCAGCGGTTTCGCTATTGATAAGGATAACCCCGTTATTACACTACAACATACACTCGGTTTTCTTGATGACCGCAATTCTGGCGGCAAAGGGTTTTTCATCAATAAAACGGATATTCAATTCGACAAACGCTGTTGGCTATCCGCTTTTGGACATATTGACCTACGACTAAAAATGGGTATGGTATGGAATCAAGTTCCATTTACGGAACTATACACTCCAGAGACCTCCACATCTATTTTACTCGCACAACGCTCCTTCAACCAGATGCTTCCGATGGAATTCTTGATGGACGAATACGTTTCGCTGGTAGCAACCTACTACTTAAAAGGCTGGATTATAAACCGTATTCCCGGACTTAACCGTCTTAAACTCCGTGGTATAATCGGTGTTTCCGCTCTATATGGGGGACTGACCAAAAAGAACAATCCTTTCTTAATTCAAAACGCTGATGCAGGATTATATCAATTTCCCAACTCGGCTTCCTTTGAGGACAAGGACAATTATAAAGTCCTAACTTCCGGTACTGCCACATCTCCTTTTGGCAAGTTGCCATATATTGAGATTAACGCGGGTATTGAGAATATCTTCAAATTTTTCCGTATTGACTATATCCGCCGCATCACATATAACGATTACGACCTATTCTTCGAAGGTAGTGGCTACAAACGCCATCTTGGAGGTTGGGGACGCAACGGTGTAAAACTCACAGCGCGTTTTGCCCTATAACCAAATCACTTCTCCTCTTATTCAACGCAACCATCATCGCGATTCTTCAGGGGGCTACATAGTTTGACACAACTGCGCGCTATGGAAAGAAACCGAAACAATATGACTTTCTTCGCGAAATAAAGAGGCTGTCCGACACACGTCAGGACAGCCTCTTTAAATTTTAAGTATTCGGGAAAACCTCTAATACTTAATACATGAACTTAACCCACTTGTCTTTGCGAGACATCTTGTTGGTAGGCATGTATTTAGCAGCGTACATCTTACCCTTCACGAAGTAGCCAGAAGGAAGCGTTACAGAACTTTGACCTGCTGCGATTGGCGTTGACCAAACCAAATGTCCTTGCAAATCATATACATACAAAGTATAATCTTCATATACCTCCGGATAATAGATGACATGCGTATAGCAATTGTATTCAACAGGATCATCAATCGTCTTATCCAATACCAAAACATCTGTCAGATACTTTGAATCAACATCTTCGCCCTTCAACGTCTTAACCATTCTTGCAGGAGAGATGTCGGTAAGGTGCTCTTCACAACCCTTGTTTTCACCGCACTGAATCTGTACGTAATAGGTACTTGCAGGCGTTAAACCAGCAAAGGTATACGTTTGTTCCTTCACACCCTCTTCGGCTGTGATAGATTTCTGTTTTCCCTTGAAGAGATACGTCACTTTCTCCGTTGCTACTGTCGTAAATGCATCTATAGCGATACCATTTCCACCCAAGTTGGTATAAGTCAAACGGAATTGACGATACTGCTTGGAAGCAAGTACCTCAGCGGATGAAGTCTGCGATTTAGTGTTCTTACGATATACAAACGACTTTATCTTATCCCAATTTATACCATCACGAGAAGCTTCCAACTGTATAGAACCAACCGTATCAACGGAAGTGGTAACTGCATTCACCCAGAAACTCACTTTCGAAACAGCGGCAGGATACATCTCCGAAACAACCACTTCACCACTATTGCGCAATAACAAGGAACGTTTACCTTCCTTCATTGCCGATGTGGTAGTTGAAACGGATTCGCTTATTTGCCAACCTTCAGCAGTAATCTTGGCACGGTCGTCAAAGTTCTCAAAGCCCTGCATAATCTCGGAAGTACCTTTTTCTACACGATAGAGCGTCAAGTAATACTTCTCTGCATCGCTAACGGCTCCCCAACGAACATCAAAAGCATACGGAGTAATATTCTCTACTTTCTTGATTTTCGGAGTAGTAATCAGCGTAGGACGAGGAGATTGTCCAGTCAGAGCCACGGTCAACATACTCGTTTGCGACTGAATCTCAACAGAAGCATTTTCCGTCTCACAACTTTGCTCCTTCGGGTTATAACTAACATATACGACCTGATGGAACGTGCTATCTGCCATCACGCAAGAATCAAATACCACTTTATGACTCCAGAACGAAGAAGTACGGGAACTCAAAGCACGCGGATTAGCAGAAATGAAGAAACGAGATTTAGTAGCCGTAGTAAGGGTAAATACCTCATTGGAATCCAACTCAATACCATCAATAACAATAGAATCAGCGTGCCAGTCAACAGGTTTCTTCTTATCATTCACAGCCACGAAGAAATCCAAAGACTTAGGCGTAGCCACAACACGTTCTTTACCTTGGTTAACATATACGAAACTCAACAAACCACCCTTCTCCTCAATCTTATAGATAGGTTGTTTATTCAGCAACGTACCGTTATGAAGCGTCGGAATAAAGGTCGTTTTCTTAGCCGTTCCCGGATAAGGATCGCTTGGTGTAGAAGTTCCTTTTCGTCCACCAGCCTCTTCCAAGTGATAGCCCATAGGTTCTTTGTTATTAGGCGTATTACCTGCCCAGTTAGACGACTTATAGTCGATATGCCATACGAGCATACCCGTGCCCGGAAGCGCGCCCGCAGGAGCGTCCCACCCCGTTGCCGTACGATATTCAAGCATAAAGAACTCCGTTGGCGAAGGACTACGCTCAAGCAAGTTATGAGGAGTATTATCTGCCGTAATCAAGTATGCTTCACGACTCTCGGTAAGAGGATGGAGAACATACAAATTCGGCTCTGTCAATTGAACAGGTTTGAGCCAACCCAGATACCAACGCTCATAGCAAGAATAACTTGGAGGAGTACGGCTATCGTTGTTGTAGTTACCAGCACTCATGATAGACCACGTACCAATAGTATATGTATCTTTCTTTCCATCCGTATCACCTCCACTGGTATCGTACCAGTCGGGCAAACCGAGTACGTGACCAAACTCGTGGCAGAAGGTGCCAATAGCACATTGCGTATGGTTCGTCTTGTCACCCTTCAACTCGGAAGTACAAGCGTACGACAAGAATTGTAAGCCGCCAATAGAGAAGTTCTGGAACTCGGAAGCATGAGGCCAAATTGTCTCCTCGCCACCATTCTCTGCCTCATTATGACCTGCATAATAGAAGAATACGTTATCTACACGACCATCTTTGTCGGTATCATATTGCGAAAAATCTACGCCATCTTCTACTGCCAATTGCAGTGCCTCTTTGAATGCTTGTTTAGAGTCTTTACCCGGACCGCCATACTCAGCCACATTCTTAGATACCTTGTAAGGACCATAGACGTCAAACTGAGGTTGGAAGATACTATCCGAGCAAGCGATAAAGAAATCACGGCACGAACCAGTAGCGCCATTCTCGCTATAGCCAGACTTCATCAATAAGTCCTTGAAATCCTGCAGCGTCTTGGTAAACGGAACGTCCTGGAACTCCAACAAGATAGCCACACTCTTAGGCGAACCCGTCAATGGGAAATGCCCACCAATTTGCCCTTGCTGACGCGCACGGCGAGCCGCATTAATAACTACGCTATCCACAGCAGACGGTTTATGACCACGAATTACATTTCCCTGCATGTCAGTTACATACGAGAAATACTCGTCACCATGGATTTGCGCCATAATCACAGAGCCGTCCTCCAGCGTGTAAGGCACCGGATAAGGATAAGCCGGAACAGCCATTGTAGCCAATGTGCATAAGCAGCACAAAAGACTTGTAAATAATACTTTTTTCATAAGATATAATAAATTAAATCAGTTTGCACATTTTCGCTACAAAGGTACTACATTTTTTTCAAACCTGCAAGAGATTGCCCATATTTTCATAAAAAACTTACAATATGTAGCCCATATCATTAGCGTATCATCATAGGCAAATGCCTTGAATCACACCTTAATCACCCGTTAATCACACCTTAATCACCCGATATTCATATAATAAAACATAAGAAAAGATACAAAAAAGCAATCTAACACGATATAAAAGAGGCTGCCTAACTTGATTGTCAGGCAGCCTCACGCTATTACTAATAAACTATCCTATCGGATTATTAGAAGTTTTTAGCCAATTTTGTTCTGTCGATTACGCAGTTAGCTTTTGGCATTCCCTCTTTGTGATACAAAGCAGGGTTACCAACGGTATAATGACGTTGAACATTGTTACCCGAGAACAACTCATAATCGTCATAAATCTTTGTGATAGTCTTATAGTGATCCTTATAAGGCTTGGTCAAAACAAGATATCCATCACCATCGAGGGTATATTCAAAACCATACCAATATTTCTTGGAATCCAAGTTGCCCCAAGTAACCTCAGCAGCAAACTGTGCCTCAGCATCCTCATCTTCTTGCAGATAGAAGAAACGATTGATATGAGCATCATACAAACCAAGATGATAATAGTTGGTATAAGAGTCCTCATCATCATTATATTGGTTAACGCTAATGAATGCACCATAAGTCTTCTTTTGCATATCAGCAATAAGAGTCTCAATCGTAGTAGAGGAATCCGTAGGATTGTACATTTGTTGTACGAAATTACCATAAGACTCTGCATCAAGTTGACCAGCAGTAGCATAATAAGGCTCTACACGACCATCAGCGAAGTTAGCAGCACCAAAGCCACCAAAGTTTACCCATGAACCTTTCATTGGGCCTTCTTCAATCACCCAAACAGGCAACTTCTGGAAGCAGCATACCCAACCTTGACCAACAAGACCTACGCCTTCCATAAAGATAATATTCTCATCCCAAGCATAAACGTTGTCAACGTATTTCAAAGAACATTTGTAATTCTTTCCTTCTCCAAAGGTCAATGTCGTATCACGAGCAGGAGTAACAGGAGTAAATTGACCGAACAAGCCATAGTTGGTCAAATTAAGAGCGTATCTTGCGTCATCTTCTTCCGTTACGGTAACGCTGCAAGTAGCAGTAATGTCACCAACAGAAGCAACGATTTCAGCCTTACCAGCAGCAACAGCAGTTACTACACCTTTAGCAACGGTAGCCACTTTGGTGTTGCTTGAAGTCCACTCGATAGTAACTTCAGCGTTAGAAGGAGTTTTAGTCGCTCTGATAGTACTAGTCTCACCGACAACGAGTTTGAGAGTTGTTGGGTTCAATTTAAGAGCCGTCAACGAGTTATCTGGCTTGCAGCCAACCATCATCAGGGCTGCAACTGCCATAACAAATAAACCTAACTTTTTCATTTTTTCTTAGATTTTTTAGTTGTTAATAATAGGGTTAATTTATATGTTGTTGTACATATTATTCTTCAGCTTCCTCAAGTTCCGTCTTATCATTATGCAGGTAAGGGTTGTAATACTCCTCACCGGAAGGAATCTCGAAGGAATAGGAACGCAAAGTAGCAGGGTCGTTAGGACTTACCTTGGTACGTGACTTATGGTTGGTACCTAACTGAATCTCCGTATCAAAACGACGGAAAGTCTGCAAGCCAAATCCTTCACCCCAGAACTCTACACGCCAGTTGAAATGGATAGCCTCCAAGAGAGCCGTTATATTACCATTAAGACCAGCCATATAGGTGTCGTAATCCGACTTATTGATGTAACGACGGCTGAGAATCTCGTCAAGATACTTATATGCCTTATCCGCATCATCTGCACGCGCATAGGCTTCTGCAGCAATCATGTAGCCAAGTTCTGCACGCATAAATACTTGGTCGCAGAGCCAGTCACGATCCAATTCATAGCCCAATGCCTTGCGAGAGTAACCTACGCTTTGCTTAACCATTGGAGAATAGAACTTACCATCAGGAGCCCATTGACATTCTTTACAGCCACGGAAAGTATTGTTCCACCATTTCTTACGCAAGTCCCATTCTGGGATTTGATCGTAAAGAGCCTGGTCAATACCTTTGATATCACCTTGAGCAGCGTAACTATACGAATAGATATCGCATTGACCAAAGAAAGAACCAAGGCAAGTAGTGGTTTGCACATTGATATCTTGTCCCCAAACCCAGTTATCATTCTTGCATTCAGCAAAACCGGTAGTTAACAGGTTGGTAGTATCCATCAACTCATAATGACCCAAATTGATAAACTCTTCTGCCATTGTAGCAGCTTTCTTGTAGTCTTCCTTAGTTGTAGCGGCATTCAGGTAGTGATAGGCCAAGAAGAGACGAACAACGTCGGAGTTAATTTCCTGCAACATGCTACGGCTAACCTGCTCCTCCACAATATCGAAATAGTAGATGGCATTGGTGAAGTCTTCTTCAATACGAAGATAAACATCTGTCACGGATGAGAGGTCATTACCATAAATCGTATCAGCCTTTGTATCATTCTCGGTGTACAAAGGAATACTCTTATGCTCGTCTAACGACTCGCCAAGCGTTTCGATAATGTATTTAGGTGTGTAGCAGAACCATTTCTGCAAGTTGTCGTAAGCCCAACCACGGAGAGCCAAAATCTCTGCCAAATAGTAGAAATGCTCGGCATTCTCCGCGATATAATCCTCATCAGAGAGTTTTTCTTGGTCAATGCTCTGGTGTACCACATTGAGGGCTTTATTACAAGCACGCACGATGTCATAATAATAACTCCAAAGCGTACCACGACGACTATAAGACTGACCTAACTCGTCGGTTAAGAACCAGCCCGCATTACATGTTTTCATAGCCATATCACCGCAGGTGAAATCGCCATACATATCAATAGAACGCTGTCCGAACCAATCGTGGTTACCAAAATCGTTCATTGAAGACATGATACCTACAACGGTACCCTCGAGTACATCGTCCATGTTGGCATACTGCTCCTCCGTAATAGTACTACCACCGGGGTGCTGATCAAGCCAAGAGTCTGCGCAGGAAGACATCAGCAATGCGATGCCTACTCCTAAAATATACAATGATTTTTTCATAATTTCAATATATTCTATAGGTTAGATATTAACGATTAGAAAGTGAATTTAATACCACCCATAATTGTACTCATTGGGCTATATCCGTGAGTGTCCAAACTACCGGCAAATGCCGTCATAGGGTTGTAACCCTTACGAGCCGTAGCAATAGCCAAGTTGCTTGCAGAGATATAAAGATTGAACTTATTAAAGTGCATCTTATCAAGCACTTTCTTAGGCAAATTGTAACCAATCTGGATATTATTCAACGAGAAGAAAGAGTTGCTCGTCAAGAAGCGTGTTCCACCTCCGGAAGAATACTGGTCGTAAAAGTCACTATAGTTACTGATACGAGGAATCTGCTGGTTAACCGGCAAAGCATGAATCTCATCATTTCGGTCAGCCGTCCAAGAGTTGCGAATATCTACGTGCCAATTGTAGCTACCGATATTGCAGTTCTGCATCAAAGTAGCATACGTTCCATCGGAAGCATAACCACCGATACGATAACTGGTAGCGATGTCAAGCGTTACGCCATAAGCCTCCAACGAAACACCGATACCACCGTCCAAGTCAGGAAGCATAGACTTGCCGATATATTTGGAAGTGCCATACGTTCCATCTTTCGTAGCTACGGACTCGAGATATTCCTCGCAATCAGGATTTTCTTGCTGATACATATAGAGCGAAGAGATGTAGTTGTACTTGGTAGCACCCGTCTTCTCATCGGTATAAGGATCACCCAAACCACCATGACGCGTATCATAATAAGCCTCGACCAACGCATTACCTTCATCATCTACACCCATGTATGTGGTAGTATAAATGTCATACATCGAGTGACCAAGCGACATAGCGCCACTCATAATCATACGTACGGGCTCGCCATTCTTGTCATAATAGTCAACAGGCATCTGGAGCATTTTGTTCTTGTAGTGAGAACCATTGAGACGAATGTCTAACTTCACGTTACGTGTATCTACAGCGTGTACGTTGAATGCAAATTCCACACCCGAGTTAGCCATCTTAGCATCGTTGGTAGGAATGCTTGAGTAACCCAAAGAAGGAGCAACCGAACGATACATCAACATGTTATCGGTCATCTTATAGAAATAGTCAAGTTCGAAATCAACCCACTTTCCAAAGCTTATTTCCAAACCTACGTCGGTAGTGTTAGTACGCTCCCAAGTCAAGTTTTGGTTACCCTTACTGCTCTCTACGTAACCACGCATATCGTTCAAATTATCCAAAACATAAAGGTTGGTATAAGCATAGAGCGAACTAATCTGGTTACCAAGCACACCCCAACTGAGACGCAACTTACCATCACGCAACCAAGTAACGTCACGCAGGAAACTCTCGTTGGTGAAGTTCCAAGAAGCACCTACAGAACCGAAGTGACCCCAACGGTGACCTTTTGCATAACGGCTCGAACCATCAGCACGGTAGTTTGCAGTAATACCATAACGCTCTGCGTAGATGTAACTTACAGAAGCGAGGTAGGAGTCCATCGTATAAGTAGAGGACGAACCGCCAACACCTTGCATCTTCACAGCGTTACCTAACTCAAGGCTCTCGCCATCTGCCAAACCGGATTTACTTCCGGAGAGACCTTCCGAACGATAGTAGTAGGTCTCGTGACCTGCCATAGCACGGATAGAATGCTCGTCAATCGACTTGTTGTACTCCAAGAGTTGTTGAGCAGAAATAGTAAGCAAGTTGGTTGCACTTTGACCGATACGACCTAAACCTGCTGCATCACCATAATATTTATTGGTCAACGAAGAAGCCACATTGTTATAGTAGTGAGCACCTACATTCACGGTCAACTTCAAATCCTTATAGAACTTGACTTCCAAACTGGTCTTAGCGTCCACTTCGTTCTGCACTTGGCGATCTTTATCCAAACGCAAAGCAGCGGCAGGGTTAATACCACCGCAGAAAGGACGGTGCAAAGGATTACCTTCAATATCGAAGTCACCATAGTCGTAAGCAGGACCACCTGTACGAGAATCTGTAGCGATAGTTCCGTCTGCATTACGCAGATATACAGGATAGATAGCAGGAATAACGTTGACGTAGAAGAAACCGTTATTCATCGTACCGCCACCGCTCTGAACCGGGTTGTTGAAGTCAATATGCGAATACTGCATATTCAGGTTAGCCTTCAACCATTTTTTAGGCGTATAATCTACGTTAGCACGAACATTGAAACGATCGAAGTCGGAAGCCTCATAATAACCTTGGTCTTTCAAATAACCAAAACTGGTATAATAACTTACCTTGTCGTTACCGCCATGGAACTTCACGCTGGCATCTACTTTCTGACCAACACGGAAGATAGCGTCATTCCAACTCTCCAGATTCTCATAACCCGGACGACGGAGAATGCCCTCATTGAAAGAAGGTGCAATGCGTCCATCTTCGCCATAAGGATTGATAAGGTCTTTACCAGCAGCCTGCCAGAGATTATATGCAGAAGGAAGACCTACTGCGGGGTCGTACAGCAAGTTGTTAGCCGTCTTGATAGCGGCATTCTCTTTCTGACCACTTACCACACTGGCTTGGTTATAAAGGGCTTGCCAGCACAATGAAACAAACTCTTCCGGACTTTGGATAGTCTCATAGAGAGGAAGCAGACGCATATTACCACCATACTTCACATCTACATCAATTTTACCCTCGTCACCCGATTTACCTTTCTTGGTAGTAATCACGATGACACCGTTTGCGCCACGGCTACCATAAAGAGAAGTAGCGGTAGCATCCTTGAGGACGGTAGTAGAAGCAATATCACCCGGATCGATAGACGAGATATCGCCATCATAGGTAACACCGTCAACTACGTAAAGAGGAGTTGTGCTACCATTCAAAGAGCCGACACCACGAATGACGATAGTTGCATTAGTACCCGGTTGACCACTTGAGTTAACCACTTGCACACCGGCAACTTCACCTGCGAGGGCTTTTGAAATCTCAGATGAGTTCTTCTTTTCGATACTTTCGGCATTGACTGCTTGCGCAGAACCTGCGAAACTACCTTTGGAGACGTTACCATAACCCGTAACGACTACCTCTTGAATTACCTCGGTATTCTCAGACATTACAACGCGCACGTTGGCTTTTGCTGCAACTTCCTGAGATTGCATACCTACATAACTGACAACCAGCGTCTTAGCATCGTCCGGAACGGAGAGGCTAAACACACCGTCAAAGTCAGTAATCGTACCCAGAGAAGTGCCCTTCACCTGAATACTCGCTCCGATGACAGGTTCTCCCTTGTCATCTACGACAACACCATTAACCTGCTTATCTGCCAATGCAACGACAGTGAACAAGCATAGTGCTAAGATCGTACATACTTTTTTCATTTTGATTATATTTTATTATTATTTTTTGCTGCTAATACAGAAAAATCGTGCAAAGATACATATTTTTTTTTGACTACACAAACATTTTGCTAAAAAAAAACGTTTTTCGCTATTTTTTAGACATATTGTATATTAAACAACATATCTTCTTGCAATAATTGATTTGCTACTTCTGACAGGTCCTGCGGCGTCAAACGTTGTATCTTGGCAAAGGTTTGCTCCCACGTGGGAGACGAGCCGAAATAGAGCACCTGTTTTGCCATGGCAAGTACGTTATTCTCCTCATTCTCGGCAGAAATGGCCATTTGTCCACGCAGTTGCTGCAAGGCTTTGCGGAACTGCCCTTCGCTCAGCGGTTGCTCGCGCAGGCGTTTTAGTTCGTGCAATATCAAATCCAAGCATTGCTCCTTATTCTGGGGATCGGACGCAAAATAAATGCACCAATAGCCTGTATCGCTCAGCGGAGTATAAGTGGATTCCACGGTATAAACCAGTCCGCGCGACTCGCGCAGACTGAGATTGAGCCGCGAATTCAGACTTCCTCCCCCTAAGATATTATTCATTAGATACATCGTCAGTTGTCGTGCATGCCCCAACGGATAAGCCAATCCCCCTAACATCACATGAGTCTGGTGTGTATGCTTGCGAAACATAGCCTCACGAGGCGTATCTGCCGGCAAAGGCGACAGACTCTGCACTTGCGAAGTAAGTTTCGTCGGAGCAAGACAATCCGAAGCGGAAGAGGATTCTAATTCCGCCATACATGCCGCTACGGCATGCTGCACTCGTGTAAATGGCAAGTTGCCCTGTACAAAGACTACCATCTTATCAGGACGGTATTGCTGCTTCATCCATTCTGCAGGAACAGCAGGCGAAGCAGATATACGACGGAGCGTCTTCTTCGTACCTAAGATAGGTTTGCCTAAGGGGTGCCCTGCAAAGATAAGGTTTTCGAAATCATCATAAATCAGTTCGGACGGCGAATCGTTATAACTCTCTATCTCATCAAGAATGACGCCAACCTCCTTGTCGGTTTCCTTCTTCGGGAATGTAGGGTGCAACACCATATCGGCTATCAGGCGCAGGGTGTGCGTAAAATGTTCAACGGGCACAGCCGCATAGAACGTAGTCTCCTCCTTGGTAGTATAAGCGTTAATTTCACCACCTATACCTTCAATCTGACCGATGATTTGCCGTGCCGTGCGCGAGCGCGTTCCTTTAAATACACAATGCTCTATATAATGCGCCATGCCATTCAGTCTCTCGCTCTCATCGCGCGTGCCTGCGCGTACCATAATACCTACGTACGCGACGGGCGAGTCAGACTGGCGGTGTACTAACCGCACTCCCGAAGGCAAAATATCGTAAAAAGTTTCGTTCATATTTGGTCAATTCAAAAAAAAGTAGTACCTTTGCAGCGGTTTTGACGATGTATGCGGCATTGGCGGAATTGGTAGACGCGCTAGACTTAGGATCTAGTTCCTAACAGAGTGAAGGTTCGAGTCCTTTATGCCGCACAAGAAAAGAGTGATACTGGGTGTCACTCTTTTTTGTTTGTCGTGTCCCCTTCGTCAGTCAGATGTTTGGCTTCCTGCCAAAGGTCTTCCATCTCTTGCAAGGTCATCTCCTTGAGCGACTTACCCTGTTCTGCTGCTTTCTGCTCAATATAGCCGAAACGGCGCATAAACTTGACATTCGTCTTTTCCAAGGCGTTGTCAGGCTTAATCTTATAGAGCCGAGCGGCATTGATGAGCGCAAAGAGCACATCGCCAAATTCCTCTGTCTGGTGTTCCGTATCGCCGGAGCGCAGTTCCGCTTCAAATTCTTGAATCTCCTCTTTCACCTTGTCCCACACATCTTCTTTCTTCTCCCAATCAAAGCCCACATTAGCCACTTTGTCTTGTATGCGATAGGCTTTCACTAAGGCGGGCAGATCGTCAGAAATACCCGATAGCACAGTCTTGTTGCCGCCTTTCTCTTTCAGTTTCACCTGCTCCCACAGTTTGCTCACCTCCTCTGCGTTCTTGGCAGCGACATCACCATAGACATGCGGGTGACGGAAAATCAGTTTGTCGCAAAGGTTATTGCAAACGTCGGCAATATCAAAATCGCCCGTTTCGCTACCTATCTTCGCATAGAACACCACGTGCAGCAACACATCACCCAATTCCTTCGAAATCTCAGTCATATCCTTTTTGATGATAGCAGAGCATAGTTCGTAAGTCTCCTCAATCGTGTTTTGTCGGAGCGATTCAAAGGTTTGTTTGCGGTCCCATGGGCATTTCTCCCGCAAGTCGTTCATAATAGTCAGCAAGCGGTCGAAGGCTTGCAATTGTTCTTCTCGTGTATGCATGATTTCTTAAGGTTATTCGTCGTTACAAAGCAGGAAAGTGCCATCGGCAGCGAGCGAGGCGTAGGTCCATTGACGGAAATAATCGCCAAGGATAGCCATGCGTGCTGTGGGTGTCAACTGTAGATCCAGTTCGATATGCCTATGTCCGAAGACGAACAGCGACGGCGGCATCTCGGTTCGGCATAGATATTCTTTTGCAAACAGCACCAGTTCTTCCTCGTTCTCTCCCTTATATGGGCACGGATTATCTAATTCTCGCTGACGGCTACGGCGTGCCCACTCATAACCTATCGCATCGCCCAAGCAAGGAGGCAACAAACGGAAAAGGAACTGCGGAACAGGGTGATGGAAAAAAGCCCGCAGGCGTATGAAACGCTTAATCCGTCTTTTATCCGCCTTGCTCATTGTACATTGCGCATCGTCAATCGCCCATCGCGAAGGAACGAGCCCGTCGCCATGCGCCAAATAGACACGTTGACCATACAATGTTTCCACAATCGGCGCACGATGCACCATCACGCCCGTTTGCTTTGCTATCCAGCCGAATGTCCAAATGTCGTGATTACCAATGAGATAATGCACCTCCACACCTTTCTGCACCAACTCGCGCAAACAGCACAAGAAAGGTGCAAAGCCTTTGTCGCCGGTTCGTTGCGCATAGTCATCTAAAGTCTCTCGCGCATGCCATAGGTATTCGTACCAGAAGTCGAACATATCGCCCAAGAGATAGATACGGTCAGCGTCCTTTCCTAACCTGCCAAGGAGCGCCACCAAGCGGGCTTGATGTTGTTGAGGCTCCGTGATAACCTTAGAGCCAAGATGCGCATCGGAGAGAAAGTAAATCATAATTAAGCGGCAGAGCCGCGTTTATAGGTGCTAAAGCACGTTTATGGGTTTCACGTTTATGGGTGCTAACGCACGTTTATTGGTGTTAAACACGTTAAAGAGCGTTTAGACAGGTACTATAATGATTCTACATAAATCCTAATTCGAGTTTGGCTTCTTCGGACATCATATCCTTCGTCCATTCGGGCTCAAAGACGAGGTTCACCTCTACTTTTTCGATACCCTCTACCGACAGCACTTTCTGCCGAATGTCCTCCATTAGGAAATCCGCAGCAGGGCAACTGGGGGCAGTAAGAGTCATATCTATCGTGCAACTATTGCCTTTCGACGATGTTTTTTCGGGAGTTACTGTAGCGTTATCCGTAGAATTGTCGTCTGCTACAATAGGTTGAATATCAATCTTATAGATAAGCCCAAGGTCGTAGATATTAACCGGTATTTCGGGGTCAAATACCGTCTTGAGCATTTTCAGCACCTGTTCTTCTAATTCTAAAAATTCGTTCATAGTCAACTCTTCCGCCTTTCCTAAATCAAAAAGCGCACAAAGGTACGACATTTTTTTCAAATACGCAAGGGGAAAGCAACATTTATAAATTTATACGGCAACAACAATATCCAATTATCTCCAATTATATCTAATTCTTCGCTATACTTATCTGCTATCTTTCCGCAATCAACTACGTAGGATATACGTAAGATATACGTAGGATATACGTAGGATAAACGTAGTATT
>JAKSNN010000100.1 GCA_024399755.1 Paludibacteraceae bacterium
TGCAGCCGCAGCAGTAGGCAGAAAGGTACGAATCCTACATCAACTACATCAACCAGCAGACCATCCAATCAACATCTACCATCCAGAGGGTGAATACCTAAAGGGACTGGTTTTGCAAGTAGAATAACAATAAATAATTTTACACTTTATATGCAAGCAATTATTTTAGCAGCAGGGATGGGCAAACGCCTCGGCGAGTTGACCAAGGGACATACCAAGTGCATGATTGAAGTTGGTGGAGAAACACTAATCTCCCGTTTGTTGCACCAATTGGATCAATACAAATTATCACGCGTTGTGATGGTGATTGGTTACAAAGCCCAAGAACTCAAAGAATATCTGCAAACATTGGATATTCAAACGCCCATTGAGTTTGTGGAGAACACCGTTTATGATAAGACCAACAATATCTACTCACTCTACATGGCGAAAGATTGGCTGGCAAAGGAAGACACGCTCTTATTTGAGTCCGACATCATCATGGAAAATGCCGTGATTGAAAAACTGCTCAAGAATCCTCACCCCAGTTTGGCGTTGGTAGATAAGTACGAGAACTGGATGGATGGCACAGTAGTGACGATTGACGAAGAAAATCGTATTCGGCGGTTTATTCCTAACAGTCAGTTCCGATACGAGGAGATTCCGACATATTACAAGACCGTAAATGTGTATAAGTTCTCCAAAGACTTCTCACAAAACATGTATATTCCCTTCTTGGAGGCCTACTGCAAAGCATTAGGAAAGAATGAATACTACGAACAAGTACTGCGTGTCATCACCATGTTGGATAATTCGGGTATGCGAGCCTTGCCATTAGAAGGAGAGCAATGGTACGAGATAGATGATATTCAGGATTTGGATATTGCAGAGTCCATATTTACGGACCACCAGTATGACCTGCTTTGTTCGCGATACGGCGGTTATTGGCGTTATCCCAATATGTTGGATTATTGTTATTTGGTTAATCCTTATTTCCCCAATCAACGTCTCCGCGATGAACTGGCAGCCAATTTTGACCGTTTGCTGACAGAATATCCGTCCGGCCAACGAGTTAATAACTTACTAGTCGCCAAGGACTTCGGACTGAAACAGGATTATGTAGCGGTAGGTAATGGAGCAGCAGAACTAATTAAAGCACTTGCCGAACAGATGTTAGGTAAAATAGGTGTAGTACGCCCAACTTTTGAGGAATATCCCAATCGCTTTATGCCGGAACAAGAGGTTACTTATACTGTCACAGGTCCCGATTTCCGTTACACGGCAGATGATTTAATGAACTACTTTGCAGATAAGGATATTTGGTCGTTGGTGCTAATCAACCCCGACAACCCAAGCGGCAACTATATCCCATATAAAGACTGCTTACGCCTAATTGAATGGTGTCAAGAAAAGGATATCGTATTAGTGTTGGATGAGAGTTTTATTGACTTCTCAGCCGAGCACCCAACCTTCTTGGATAATGCTCTACTGGAGCAATATGACAAATTGGTTGTAGTAAAAAGCATCTCTAAATCGTACGGCGTTCCGGGATTGAGATTAGGTATATTGGCAACGAGTAATGGGTTGTTGATGACCAATTTACGTCGCAGTTTGGCTATATGGAATATCAACTCGTTTGGCGAGTTCTTCTTGCAGATATTAGGCAAATATGAAAAGCCCTATCAGCAAGCGATGGAAGCTTTCCGCGAAGAAAAGAAACGTTTTGTAGAGTTGCTCAACAGTGTTTCTTATCTGCGTGTTTTACCGAGTGAAGCCAATTATGTATTGTGCGAGGTAAAGGCGCCGCACACCCCGCGCGAGTTGGCTATTCAAATGCTCAAGAAATACAATATCTTGATTAAGGACTGCACAAAGAAATGTAGTTCGCCATACATCCGCCTTGCTGTGCGTGATACAAAAGATAATGACCAACTGATAAAGGCATTGAAGGAATTATGACCACAATCAGGCACGAACAAATAAAAGCATTGCACATTACACCTAAACAATGTGTTGAATGGGTTAAGGAATCGTTTTGCATGAAATATGAGGCCCAATTACCTCCTAAAATTAGCGTGCATCCCCAAGGCATTGATTTTTACACCTCTATGCCTTGCTTATTACCCACATCTTTTGACCGATTTGGAGTAAAAGTAGTATCACGAATTAACGGGCGTAAACCAACTTTGCATAGCGACTTATTGCTTTATGAAGCCTCTTCCGGGAACTTGCTAACTCTTATGGATGCGGATTGGATTACTCAAATGCGTACAGGTGCCGTTGCAGCCTTAACAATCCAAATGTTGCAAAAGAAAGATGCTCACATATATGCCTTTGTAGGATTAGGAAGTGTTGCCCAAGCTACTATGGAGTGCTTCTTGGCTATCTTGCCACAGGACCAACATATCATCGTTAAACTGCAAAAGTACAAAGACCAAGCGCAGACTTTTTCCCAACAGTTTGCAGACAGTCGCGTAACTTATCAAATAGTAGAGAGTCACGAGGAGTTGGTTTGCGATTCTGATGTAATTGTTTCAGCAGTAACCGAAATGCCAGAACTATATTGTGCAGATGATTCGTTATTCAAAGAGGGGGTGTTAGTTGTCCCCATTCATACTCGCGGATTCCAAAATTGTGATTTATTCTTTGACCACATCTTCGCAGATGACCGAGGACACGTACAAGGATTTAAGTACTTCACACAATTCAAGTCTTTTAATGAATTAAGCGAAGTACTATTAGGCGGCATTCCAGCCCGCCAATCAAACAAAGAACGCATTTTAGCATATAATATTGGTTTAGGACTACATGATGTAGTATTTGCGACAAAGATTTATGAGAGATTTAGTTGTTAAGATATTGGTGCGCATTGGGTTGTATAAACCTATTGTAGATATAATCAACCGTGCCAAGTTTGAAGTGCAAGCACGCAGAATGAAGCGTGATGGTCTGACTATGTTATCCGCAGCAGATAAGGTTTTTAGTGAAATGGGAATAAAAGCATTTCTGACTTACGGCGCATTGTTAGGGGCTTATCGTGATCATGGTTTTATCAGTTACGATCCGGATATAGACTTAGGTATCCTAGAGACAGAAGTGCCTACCAACCTGCATGAAAAAATGGAGCAAGCCGGTTTTCATCTTTACCGGCAGAATGTAATGGCAGAAACAAAACAAGTGGTAGAAGAGACCTATATCTACAAGAATCTGCATCTGGATATTTTCTACTACATTCAAGAAGGACAGGATTTGTATAGCGTCATACAACGCAAACACGAGACGAAAGAATGGAAGGAAGCCAATGCGACAGATGGTTTTCCATGCGATAGGTCGTATGTACCTGCCTGTGAGTTTGAACGTCGCGAGTTTTTGGGTTTGCAGATATGGATGCCTGTAGATACAGACGGTTGGTTGCGCGCTATCTATTCAGATTCATACATGACTCCTATCAAGAACTGGAACGCCCAAGATGGCTATGTAACAAGAATTATTCATACAGAAGAACGTTCGTATAGAAGATTATGCTAAGTGTTATTATTTGTACATATAACCGAGAAAAATACGTGGGAGAGACACTCCTGCGGTTAGCCAATAACCGCTATAATGGGGAGTGGGAACTACTGCTGATTGATAACAATAGTACCGATTCCACCGCATCTATTTGCAAAACTTTTGCAGTACAGCATCCGAATGTGCCTTTCCGTTATTTTGTGGAAACGCACCAAGGACTCAGCCATGCACGCAATCGCGG
>JAKSNN010000101.1 GCA_024399755.1 Paludibacteraceae bacterium
AAACAAGCGTCAATAAACGCTTTTTGCGCGATTATCTTTCAAATCGCTATGTCTGCCATTTTTTACCAGAATGACCAAACTGGTATATCAATATCAAATGCCTAAGCTGGCTTTGATAGCGGGAACGCGGGATTCGGCGGCAGCCGTGGCAGCCTCATAGTCGGCAGGGGACTTCATCGTAGCAGGAATCTCGAAATAGAACTTAATCTTCGGCTCCGTACCTGAAGGACGTACACTCACTTTTAGTCCGCCTTCCGTGAAGTATTGCAGCACATTGGACGTTGCGCCAAGCGCCATCTCAATAGGCGTCTCCACCCACTTGCCTTCTTTCAATTCGCGTTGGATAAGCGACTTATAATCTTTCACTTTCACCACCTTATCGCCTGCAATCTCCGCCATCGGATTAGCACGATAATTGGACATCATCTGCTGAATCTCCTCCGCACCAGACTTACCCGGGCGAACCACATTCACGGTACTTTCGCGCTGGAAACCATATTCCATGTAGATATTCATCAGGTACTCGTAGAGCGACATGCCGTGATCCTTCGCATAAGCAGCAATCTCACAAATGAGGCAGATAGCCGAAGGCGAGCACTTGTCGCGCACAGCGTCGTACGCCATAAAGCCGAAACTCTCTTCTCCGCCACCGATATACTGGCGTTTGCCTTCCCAAAGACGAATACGGTTGGCAATCCACTTGAAGCCCGTATATTCGTCCGTGAGCGTAACACCTTGACGGTCAGCAATCTTACGAATCATCTCGCTGGTAACAATCGTCTTCACAAGGTACATATCCGGGCGCATCTTGCCAAGTTTCTTCATGTTGTTGATGATGTAATAGCAGTACATCATACAAGTCTGGTTGCCGTTGATGATTACCCACTCGCCCTTGTCGTTACGGCAAACGATAGCGATACGGTCGGCATCGGGGTCGCTGGCAATCACAAGGTCTGCACCCAATTTCGTACCCAACTGCATACCCATCGTCATAGCCTCCGAGTTCTCAGGATTAGGGCTTACTACGGTGGGGAAATTACCATCTATCACCATCTGCTCGGGTACGACATGGATATTCTCGAAGCCCCAACTACGTAAGCACATCGGGATAATCTGTCGTCCTGCGCCGTGCAAAGGCGTATAGACAATGTTCAGGTCCTTCTGATTGAGAATGGACTGTTGGTCAATCATCACAGACTTAACCGCCATCATATAATCGTAGTCCATCTCGCCACCGATAATACGAATCAAGTCTTTGTTAGGCGTCATCTTCACGTCCTTCATGGTCACTTTATTCACCTCGTCGATGATACCTTGGTCGTGTGGCTGGAGTACCTGACTACCATCTTCCCAATAAGCCTTGTAGCCGTTATATTCCTTCGGGTTGTGGCTTGCCGTCACGTTCACACCGCCTTGGCAACTGAGATGACGGATAGCAAAACTTACCTCCGGTGTCGGGCGCAAACTCTCGAATAGATATACCTGTATGCCGTTGGCAGAGAACACATTAGCCACAGTCTCGGCAAAGAGACGCCCGTTATTACGGCAATCGTGCCCTACTACCACACTCACGCGGTCGCCCTTGAGGGTCTTAAAGCCGCCTTCGCGTTGCACTTTCAGCAGGTAATTGGCATAGCCTTGTGTAGCCTGTGCCACGATATAGCGGTTCATACGGTTGCAACCTGCACCCATGATACCGCGCAATCCGCCCGTTCCGAATTCCAACGTGCGGTAGAAACTATCAATCAGTTCACTCTTGTCCTCTGCGTCCATCATCTTGCGGACAGCCGCTTTGGTTTCCGCATCATAATCTCCGTCCAACCACTCTTGGGCACGGGACATAATCTCTTTCATTTCGTCTTTCTCCATAGTTGTGTACTTTTTAATTATTCATATTTCTGAAACAAAAAATCGTTGTAGGGATAGCGCTTGATATGAATCTCCTTCACCCTATCGTAAATCAGTTGTTTCAAGGTTTCGATATTGTCTTTTTCCTTTGCGGAAATGAATATGCAATCTTCTCCCATCTTCGCCATCCACGTCTTCTTCAAGTCGTCCAGCGAGATGTTTTCTTTGCGCATAGGTGTCAGGTCGTCCTCCTCTTTCGGTGTATAAGAAAAGGCATCGGTCTTGTTGAAGATTACGATAGTCGGCAGTTGCTTAATCACGGTCTCTTTGTGTTTGAAGGTTTTATCCTTCGCCCACGGTTGCGTCTCAGCGTACTCCTGCTCACGCGAGAGCAGTTCGTTTATCGTATTCACCACCACCTCGTATTGCTCCTCAAAGTTCGGGTGCGATATATCTACCACATGCAGCAGCAAATCAGCCTCGCGCACCTCGTCCAAAGTCGATTTGAACGACTCCACAAGGTTGTGCGGCAATTTACGAATGAAGCCCACCGTGTCGCTCAAGAGGAACGGCAAGTTCTCAATCGTGACCTTACGCACCGTGGTATCCAACGTTGCAAAGAGTTTGTTCTCGGCAAATACTTCGGACTTGGAGAGCAGGTTCATAAGCGTTGATTTGCCCACGTTGGTATAGCCCACCAATGCCACCCGCACCATCTTACCCCGGTTCTGCCGTTGGGTTGCCATCTGGCGGTCAATCTTCTTCAGTTCCTCACGGAGCAGGGCAATTCGCTGCCCAATCATACGTTTATCCGATTCTATCTGCGTCTCACCCGTACCGCGATTCGTTCCGCCACCGCCACGTTGACGGTCAAGGTGGCTCCACATACGCGTCAGGCGGGGCAACATATATTGCAAATGCGCCAGTTCCACTTGCGTCTTGGCATAACTGGTTTGCGCACGTTGCAGGAAAATCTCAAGGATAAGGATAGTGCGGTCGATTACGCGCACTTCCCGCCGTTCCGAAACATTATCGCGCCAATTAAGATTTTTCTCGATATTGCGAATCTGACGTGGCGACAGTTCATCATCGAAGATGACCACATCTACGGCTTTCTCCTCGTCACATTGATGGTCAATTATCCATTGCCGTATTTCTTGTAGTTTGCCCTCACCCACATAGGAATTGGAGTTAGGCATATCCAGCCTCTGCACAAAGCGCTTCACGGGCTGAATATGGTTGGTATCCGCCAAGAAAGCCAGTTCGTCCAAGTACTCGTTAGTGCGTTCCTCAGGCTGCGCGGGAGTAATCAAACCTACTAATATCGCATTCGCCGTTTCCATGTCTTACTTTTTCACATTGCAAAGATACGGCTTTTTTTTCAAGCACACAAATTTTATCGTGTTTTTTAAGATTTTTCGTTCATATCGACTATATTATCGGAGCCGGTCTTACGTTGCATTTGTAAGGGTACGGTGAGGGATTTGTAAGTTCGTAACATCTGTATAACATGTGTATAACATCTGTATAGGAATAG
>JAKSNN010000102.1 GCA_024399755.1 Paludibacteraceae bacterium
AATTTACCACGGCTCACAGCCTCTGCCATATACTCGGTCTCTTTGCCCGTCAAATGCGGACGATTAAAATCTATCATAGTTTCAATTTATTATTCGATTGATAAATCACATATCCACTACGGTCGGCACTGCACGTTACCTTACGCAGCTCGTTATCGGTTATTTCGGCCTTGAATATTTCAGGATGGTTGTCCGGATGGGCAATAACATCTTGGATTTTAGGCAATAGTGCCTTGGTTTCTTCGCATAGGAAATACACACCTGAAGGCTTTGCAACTGATAATTTATTATTTATAATTGATGATTCGTCAAACTGTCCTAAGGCGACCTCAATTACCCCTCTTACAAAATCATATCCAGTACTTAAGCGCACCAAATCACTACCTATAAAGTCCCCTCCCATACGGCCTCCTATCTCCATCACAGCAATGCGTCCATCTTGCGTAATGCGATATTCCGAATGGCTAGCACCATTGGTTAAGCCAAGGGATGTCAGTGCTCGATCAGTAATAGCATATATCCTATCATACATCTCTTGTGATAACGTACTCGGCTGATGATGCTCCAATTCCACAAAATGCGGGGCCTCGGTAGTTACTTTGTCTGTTATCTGCAACGGATAATGTTTGCCTTGATATGAGATAAATTCCACACTAATCTCCCTTCCCTCAATAAACTCCTCCACCATAGCCTCATGTTTGAAACTAAGTTCTAATGCTGACGATATCGCAGATGATAATTGAGAGTAAGTTTCTACTTTTGTAACCCCAAGACTTCCAGATCTATCCGTCGGTTTAACAATAATAGGTAAAGCAAGTGTATGATGTATGGTGTATAGTGTTTGGTCACTTACATCTTTTACGCACATATATTGGGGGCACGGAACATCGGCCTTCATGAAAGCCTCACGCATGGCGAACTTATTATTTGCACGCACTGCAGCATCATAGTCATTTCCAACTAGTCCCATCTTATTCGCTACATACGCAACAGTCGGCGCTGCCACATCACTGGCAATAGTACAAATGCCATCAATATGTTTTTCTTGGCAGATAGCAAGTATCTGCTCTTTCTCCACAATCGATATTGGATAGAACTCATCGACCAAATCCTTGCACACAGCCCCTTCTTCCCATGCAAAACACAGGGTGTATAGCCCCATCTCTTTGGCCTTCAGCACCAATGGCTCCTGCAAATACGATGCTCCTATGATAGCGAGGGTTGTCACAGTTAAAAATTTTTCAGTTGTTGAATAGTATATAACCTTGATAATTTCTGTAATGCTAAATCTCGACATTGTGCAGTTATGTAGGATCGCTGCTGATTATCCATTAGAATGAGTTGAAGCATACCATTAGCGAGACCTACAGCATCCTTTAACTCTACCACATACCCCGTTTCTCCATCCTTTACATACCATGGCTCATATAACAACCCCATTTTAAAGCCAACAACGGGAGTACCACAAGCAAGAGACTCTGCCACCATCATTGGACCAGCATCATCAATGGAAGGACACACGAACATATCAGATGCTTGATAAGCAAGGGATAATAACCGATTATCACTGATATATGGAATGCAATGATAATGGAAAGGTGGTAAATTTTTTAATTTTTCTTGCGTTTTTTCCACGTTCTTCCCCGCCAACATTACATATACTTTCGGACGTTGCGACTCAGGTAATGCGTTCCATAGTACAGACAATGCGTCAAAGAAGTATTGCACTCCTTTACGTTTATTCACAACATTTTCAGACCCCGTAAAAATAACAATTGCATCTTCCGGCAGTCCCATGATACGTTTCGCGATGTCTCGATTTTTATTGGTGAATAAATCCGTATCAATACACATACCTATGTCAAACTTAGGCATGTCTTTGTAACAAGCGGATTCGTTTGCTAATGCCAAAAGATATGGTCCGGCATATAAGATGCCCATTCCCCCATCATGAATATTTTTAACCTTTATTGCAAATGATTTCTCTACCTCTTGCTGACGTTCAGGCTTTGATGCAAAAGCAGGACATTTGCTACAACGATTTTTAAATCCATCGCATCCCCACAACACATGGCATCCCCCTGTAAACACATTCATATCATACGCATCAAAATAGATAGGCGCGTGGAACGATTTACTTAGAGTTAACAAAGAAGTTGTATTTGCCAACTCACATGTCATACTTGAGAATATCAATGTAGGATTCCAAGGTAACACGGAAATAATGCGCTCTATGGGTGGTAGTACAGAGAACTCATTCTCTTGATAAAAGAACACATAATCACCTTGTTGCTCACGCGAAATGTCTCGCTTTGTTTTGCAAAAATGTTTTTGACAGAAACGGACAAGTCTATTAGATGTTGAATACGCAGGAGCAATAGGATATACCCATGAGTAATCCGTTGTTTTATACTTTACAACCATTGCGACCTCACAACCTGCTTCACGCAATGCAAGAGCATATCCCATGAAACACGCAGCTGCTCCTCCATCTTTGTCATAGGTGGACAAAAACAAAATTCTACTCGTATTAGGATCCAGCATTGTTAATTCTCCATTTTAACATGTACAAACGACGCAATTAATCCATTTTCAATATCATTACACAAAGAGTATTGAGTTCCTATGTCAATGATTTCCATTGCTAGCATATTGTTAACCTCATCGTACACTGCCACATTATATTCATCAATTGCGAACTCTATTTTGTAAGATGATGGTAGTAAATGCATCGCATCAAAAGAAATTTCAAACGTATGCACTCCAATAGGAATATCAAAACGATCCACCATCACATTCATATCCAACGAATTCACAATAGAGAAATTTCCCCTAATGGTTCGTTTCCCTTCATTTTTTGTAGTAACCTCAACCGTAACATGCTCCGACGAAGATATTTGGTTTGATAATTCACCTTTGGAGTTCCTCAACTTAGCGTTTAATACTTGAATGGGCTTATCACTCGCTGCCTCGTAGGCAGTATTCTTCATTGAATCAATATTCAAATAGTAATCAATAGCCTGTCGAGCTGTGCCCATATAAGCCGTTTTCCCATGTTCAAGTACGATTCCTGTCTTGCATAACCTAGCAACGCTACCCATATTATGGCTGACGAACAGGACGGTGCGGCCTTCGCCTTTGGAGACGTCTTGCATCTTGCCGATGGCTTTCTTTTGGAACTCGGCATCGCCGACGGCGAGGACTTCGTCCACAACCAGGATCTCGGGGTCGAGGTGGGCTGCTACGGCAAAGCCCAGACGCACCATCATACCGGAGGAGTAACGCTTAACCGGCGTATCGATATAACGCTCGCAACCACTGAAGTCCACAATCTCATCTAACTTAGATTGGATCTCCGATCGA
>JAKSNN010000103.1 GCA_024399755.1 Paludibacteraceae bacterium
GTGCCCTCTACGTAGATAAAGAGACCAACCCTGCACAACGCAGTAGCGCACAAGGACTGTTCATGATGATGACCAACGGTTTTGGTGCTACTATCGGTACACTCACCGCACAAGTGATTGTCAATCGTTTTGTCTTCACGCCACAAGCAACAGGTGCAAGCCCGATTCAAGTATGGGAAGGTTGGCAATTGTCATGGTATATCTTTGCAGGCTTTGCCCTCCTCGTGGCTATCTTGTTCTGGCTGTTCTTCCCTAAGACACCGGTAAAAGAGTAATCTGTAGATTTGTAAATTAAGAATTTGTAAATTAATATATTATGAAAAAACATTTTATAACATTATGCCTAATGTCGGCAGCTATAGCCGTATCGGCACAGACACTTACCCCCGAATTTGTGCAAAACCTGCGTAGCAGTTATCAGGCTACGCCTCAAGACGTTGCCGTGCGTAATGCCGTAGGCAAAGTAGATATGAAGACTTTAGTGCAGAATCAGGAGAGTCTGGACGGCTATTTCGATACCCACTTCACGTACCGTGTGCCACAAAAAGGCATTACCGACCAGAAACAATCGGGACGTTGCTGGTTATTCAGCGGACTGAATATCCTGCGTGCAGGCATGCGTAAAGCCCACCCCGATATGGGCGACTTCACCTTCTCGCAGAGTTACCTCTTCTTCTACGACCAATTGGAGAAAAGCAATCTCTTCCTGCAGTCGGTAATCGACACCCGCAAACTGCCTATGGACGACCGGCAAGTATCGCACCTGTTCCATAACCCTATCTCCGATGGCGGCACTTATACCGGTGTGACTGACCTCGTGAAGAAATACGGACTGGTGCCGTCGGAGGTAATGCACGAAACCTTCTCCGCCAACAACACTTCCCGTTTGGCTTACGTGCTACGTCTCAAACTGCGCGAATACGGATTGGAGTTGCGCGAAATGAAAGGCTCGGAGAAACAACTGATTGCCCGCAAAGACGAACAACTGAAAACTATCTACCGCATTCTCTGCCTTACTTTGGGTCAACCGCCTGTAGAGTTCACGTGGCAAGAGCGCAATAGCAACGACTCCGTTCTCTCTACCGAAACCTACACTCCGCTATCGTTTGCCGAGAAATACGCTTCCAAGAGCACGCTGAACGATTATGTGATGTTCATGAACGACCCCTCACGCGAGTATTATAAGGTATATGAGATTGACCTTGACCGCCATGTCTATGAGGGACACAACTGGCTGTATCTCAACGTGCCTATCGAGGATATGCAGCAAATGGCAATCGCTAGCCTAAAGGATAGTACCGCCATGTACACAGGTAGCGATGTAGGCAAAGAGTTAGACAGCGAACGCGGTTACCTCTCGCTTGGCAACTACGATTATGCTTCGCTCTTAGGCATTGATTTTCCGATGGATAAACGCCAACGCGTGATGACCTTTGACAGCGGTAGTTCGCACGCCATGACGCTTGTAGCAGTAGATCTGAAAGACGACAAACCCGTCAAATGGATGGTAGAGAATAGTTGGGGAGCTAATCATGGGCACAAAGGACACCTCATTATGACTGACGAATGGTTCCGCGAATATATGTTCCGCTTGGTAGTGGAAACCAAATATATCCCCGAGAATCTGAAAGCCCTGCTCAACCAAAAGCCAATCCGCTTGCCTGCTTGGGATCCGATGTTCCAATCTGAAGACTGACGCTATATGTACCGCAAAGAATTAGCCTATTATTTCTCGTCGCCGATAGCCTATATCGTCATTGGCTTGTACCTATTGGCTATTAGTCTCTTCTTGTGGGTAATCCCCGGCGAGTGGAACATCATTGACTCGGGGTATTCGCAAGTAGATGGATTGTTCCGACTCTCGCCTTGGCTGATGATGTTGCTCTGCCCTGCCCTCTCGATGAGGCTGTTTGCAGAGGAGCGACAAAGCGGAACGTGGAATCTGCTCATGACCAAACCCATTGCCCTTTGGCGCATTGTGGTCTGCAAATACCTTGCAGCATGGACGCTTGTGATAATAGGTATTCTGCCGTGCTTGGTACATTATTTCGTAGTATATTTCATAGCCGAACCGATTGGAAACATCGACTTTGGTCAGTTTCTCGGTTCATGGTTAGGGCTGATTCTGCTTAGTGCCGCTTTTATGGGTATAGGTGTATTGGCAGGCAGCACGACGAAAAGCCAGATTGTAGCGTTTATCCTTGGTGCGTTGGCTTGTTTCGTGCTTTACTGGGTTAGTCTGCAAGACCACTACAGCAGTATCTCACGCGGTGTGATTGACCTTAGAGATGTTATTATCTTCCTGTCCATAGCCGTCGTTGCCATCTTGCTGACTATTATGTTGTTGGATAAACTCACACATCGTTAATATGACGCGAATCGGTTTATTATCGGATACTCACGGACTGTTAGACCATCGTGTACTGGAGCATTTCAGTCAGGTAGATGAGATTTGGCACGCAGGTGATATCGGTTCTATTGAAGTATTACAGGCGCTGCGCGAATATAAGCCTACTCGTGCCGTATTCGGCAATATGGATAGTGGTGATGTGCGCTATTCGCTCAGCGAGTTCTACCGTTTCCGTGTGGAGGACGTGAACGTACTGCTCACGCATATCGGTGGTTATCCGGGCAAGTATAACCCTTGGCTATTGCCTTGGTTTCACAAGAGCCTTGCCACGAAGCAGAACCCTGACGCCACGGAATCAGCCGTGCTCAACGACACGATCGACCTTTTTGTTTGCGGGCATAGCCATATCCTCAAAGTAATGTACGACAAGCATTACCAGTTCCTCACGATGAACCCGGGTGCTGCCGGCAAACAAGGTTGGCAAACCGTCCAAACCCTACTCCGCTTCGCTATCGACGGCAAAGAAATCAAAGACCTTGAGGTCATTGAACTCGACCGCAGATGATGCACGATGTACGATGCACAATGCACAATGCACGATGCACTGTCTTCTTTTACTCTCGTTTTTTTGAGTCGAGGGTTGACCGACACTTGACCGACACTTGACCGACCGTTATTAACCATTCTTTTTCATCATTTCATCATTCGCATCATTTGCATCATTTCATCATTAGCCGCTTGCAGCGGCATCATTCCCTCTCCCCTCTACTATTTTGATTACGAACTTTTTTATCAAACATAACATCAAATCATGTTTTTTATTTTTTTTCACTATTTTGATGCGGTGTCCTAAAAAAATCCCTTTCCGCTTGCACATTCGGAAAATTTGTAGTACCTTTGCAGGCGATTTCACGCTGGTAAGGGATTATGTCTCGCTGAACAGGGTGGAATTGACATAAT
>JAKSNN010000104.1 GCA_024399755.1 Paludibacteraceae bacterium
TCAAAGCATTCCGTGCTTGTTGGCGTTTGTCAATAGGTTGAGAGAGTTTCTGCTCAATGGTAAGCGTCTCTTTAGCCAAATCCAAAAGTTCCTTTAGGAAGTTGATGCTGTCCTCTAAGTTTTTTGCCATGCGCTCTTGTAGTTCACGCAATTTATCCACTAATGCTTTGAACTCTTTCTCGCCACCGGCAGGAGGATTGCCTAAACGAAGCCGAAGCATTTTCTCAATCTCAATAATGGTACGGTTGCGTTTGTTCACATCGTTAAGACATTCTTCGATAATGCGAGAATTAACAACAAGGTCTTCAATGTCTGCTCCGATGTCAATGCGCTCCACATTTTCGTGGATTAGTTCAATGGTCTTAGGACCAAGCATTGTCCAAATAATTTTGCCGTTCATACCCGATCCTGGATGTGCCGGCTTTACGGACTCATACACTTGACTGAGCCAAATATAATCCATCTTTATCGGTAGCAAATCGTTATCTGGGCTTACGACCTCCCATGCTTTTTGCAAACGATAATAATGCGCAGCAAACTTATTGCGTTTCTCCTCATCTCGTAATGCCTCTTGCGCTGCTTGTAAACCGGCAAAGCCGCCGACCGTTCTATCTACTCCGGGGAAAAAGTCTAGACAATCCTTAATAAATCCGGGAATTTGTCCTTTTATCTCGCGAATGTTTTTGATAACTGTCTGGACAGACTTCTCATCAAAGTTTAGAGATTTGAATACATTATCAAATACTCCCACGTAATCTACAATCAGACCACACATTTTCTGGGCATCGTACGTTCGATTGGTGCGGCATACTGCCTGTAATAATGTATGGTCTTTCATCGGTTTATCCAGATACATACATTGCAGGATAGGTGCATCAAAGCCAGTCAGCAGTTTGCTGGTGACAATAACGAATTTAAGTGGTGATAACGGGTCACGGAACTTGTCTAACAGTTTGTTCTGCTCATGGTCAGATAATTTATACTCTTCATACAAACCCGCCTTGTCCCCTCTCGTATGCATTACGATAGCAGTTTCATGTCCTGTTGGCAACATAGAATCCAATTCTTTTTTGTATGCCACACAGCAAGCACGATTATACACTACCACTTGACATTTCATTCCTGTCGGCATAATGTATTGACGATAGTGCTCTACAATATGTTGACATACATCATGAATGCGTTTATCGGAGGTAAAGAAGGCCTCTACAGAGGTACGACGGGTCAGTATATCTTTTTCTTCGTCTGTGAGATTATTTTCTTTAGCCATCTCATCAAACGCCTTTTGCAGATTTTTCTCATCCATGTGCAATTGCACGGGAACTTCCTTAAAATTAAGTTCCAATGTCGCCCCATCATCTATTGAATCTTGGTAGGTGTATTTGGACATATATCCGCCTTCATCCTCTTCTGCGCCAAAGCACTTGAAGGTATTTTTGTCCTTCTTATTGATAGGTGTTCCAGTTAAACCAAAGAAGAATGCTTCCGGTAAGGCAGTACGCATACATTCGCCCAAGTCACCCTCCTGAGTGCGGTGGGCTTCATCAACAAGCAGTATGATGTTCTGACGTGTATTCAGTGCTTCGCGTATTTCGCCAAATAAGAATATGGTTGTTATAAGGATTTTACGCTGGTCATCTTTGAAAAACTGTTTTAGTTCTTCTTTGGTGTAGGCAAAATCCAAATTGGGAATTTCTGCCCGTGTAAAATCTCCAGTTATTTGGTCACGTAAGTCTCGACGGTCGTCAACGATTACTACAGTAGGAGCATTCAAATTTTCCTGCTTCATCAACATCTGGCTGGCGAATACCATAAGCCATGATTTGCCGGAACCTTGGAAATGCCATATCAGTCCTTTCTTTGGACCGCGTCCGCTAACGGTGCGTGCCATAACACGATCTACAATGGCAATACCTCCGTGATATTGTTGATAACGGCATACAATCTTTATTTTCTGCGAACTTGTTTTGTCCGTAGTAAATACCGAGAAGTAGCGATAAATATCTAATAGTCGTAATGGGTCTATTAAGTGAATGAGGTTTTGACTGACATATTTCAAATCTCCGTGGTTGCGCTCATCGGATGCAAACCAAGGTCCCCATTTCGTTAAAGGTGTACCTATGCCGGCATAGTATAATTCTCGACCCTCCGTAGCAAAGGAAAGTATGTTCGGTACGAACATCTCCGGGATTGATTTCTGATAGTCGATAATATCTTTAGCACCATCCACCCAACTAACAGAACTTTTGACTGCTGTTTTCGTTTCAGCAATCACCATCGGAAGGCCATTGATAAGCAGAACAACATCAAGACGCTTTCCTCCTTGCATACTCGTTTTGGGAAACTCCCATTGATTGGTAACAATATAGGAGTTATTATGAGCCGCAGTAACGGGGTTGGTGTCAAAGAATTTAACTGCAACATCTTCGCCATCTTTACCAAATGGGAAGGAGTTCTTCTCGAAGAATAATTCACGCAGTTTCTGGTTGGCAGTCACGATGTCCCCGCCCATACCGGCAGCGATATGGGTACGCACTTTCTCCACAACGAATTGTGCTTGTGTAGTTGTGATGCCATTAATGCGCATCAGGGCATCTGCTAATTCGTGTTCAATGATAACGGAAGATTTGTCCGCACGGAGTTCATCTGGTTTGGCATAGGTATAACCTGCCTTTTGAGCTACTTCGAGGCAGAGAGCCTCAGTTACATTGTCTTCGTTAAATATATTGACCATAATTTAAAGATTTTCGTTAACGATATCAAATTGAATGATATTGCTTGGGAGTTTTTCGAATGGCATCGGCTCGCGCAATAATACCTCCCTATGTATGGGTGATTCATCATGTACACGCATCCT
>JAKSNN010000105.1 GCA_024399755.1 Paludibacteraceae bacterium
CGAATTTTTTGCGCACCGAGTCAAACGGTGTTGATGGTTTGATAATTGCCATAAGTTAGGTTAGGTTTAGTGGTTAATGGTTAGAGATTTCAAGAAAGATTGGTTCATGTGAGCGCTGGATGGCGAGTAATTGGTCACGCAGCGGGTTGAAAATCTTTCTTGAGGATAGCAGACGTGGTTCCTTCAGCGGATGGCCCTGTACATCCTTATCAGAACGTCTTCCGACTAGGATGCAACCGGTGCTGTCGGCTGCCGTATTGCCCGGGTGAATACGGATTCCGGAGCGTCCTATCACGCGGTCTATCAGAGGTAGTACTTCGCCCCATGAAGGAGATTGTGTAAGACGAACCGGATAGAAGCCGGTCTGTATCTTATGCGAGTTATTTTCGATTGTGTCGCAATAGTATTTACCATCTATATATAAGGTTCCCGCGAGGGTATTACCTGATGGTGTTGAACGTTGTAACTTGAGTAACATGATTTATTATTTTCTGATTGCGAGTACAAAGGTACAACAAAAAAAAGTCGCACGCGGACGATTGCGTACGATGGGGGTAGATGGGGGATGATAAAGGTGAATAAGGGAGAATAAGCGAGAAGCGAAACCCAAGATTAGAGATAACAAACCCAGAAAATAGTGGAATAGAAATACAGTAAAATTGGAAAATAGTGGAATAGAAAGACATAAAAACTGGAAAATAGTGGAATAAAAATGCAAAATTATTTGGTTATATCAAAAAAAATCTGTACTTTTGCAGTCTCATTCAAGATTTTTAACGGAAATAGCCATGACATTAGAAGAATTAGTAGTTGTTGTAGCAGAGCAAAAGGAAACTCTTTTTGAGGATAACTATTCCTCTTATTGTGCACGCCATGAAGAAGCACATCTATCCCTTGATAGCCATCTAGCACAAGTAGTAATAGGTGTCCGTAGAAGTGGAAAATCTACGCTATGTGTTAAATATCTGATGGAGCATCAAGTGCATGCAGCATACGTTAACTTAGATGACGAAAGATTATCCAACCTTCGTACAGAGGATCTTAATTTGCTGCTTGAAGCAATGTATGTAGTTTATGGCAGCGATGTAGAGTATCTCTTTTTTGATGAGTTGCAAAATGCTGACGCTTGGCCATTATTCATCAACCGATTATTGCGTAGTCACAAGCATGTTTTCTTAACTGGTAGCAATGCTAAGTTGCTGAGTAATGAACTGATGACGCACATGACAGGGCGACATAATGCAGTATCGCTTTTCCCGTTTTCATTTTCGGAATATTGCCAAATTAAACAAGTAGAGACCCAAGCACTCACTACTCGTCAGAAAGCCGAGCTGATAGAGACACTACATAACTATTTAGAGCAGGGAGGAATGCCGGAAGTGTTAAACGAGTCCGATCGGCGTGCATACATTGCATCATTGCTCAATACCATCGTACGTATAGACATTGCTAAACGTTTTCGCATTCGCAACACGGATGCTCTCTACAAGATGGCTGTATATATGTGCGATAACTATGGACAAGAATTTGTTCCCCAAAAGATTGCAGAATTATTTGGGTTGAGTTCCAAAACGGCAACAGCATATTTTAGTTATCTCAAGGAGGCTTTTCTCTTGATAGGTATTCCTAAATTTTCTTTTAAATCACATGAGCGCATCCGCAACGAAAAATCATACGTTGTCGATGTTGCATTCGCAGAAGAACACAATGGTAGTTTCTCTTTGGAAAATTTAGGGTGGAAGTTAGAGAATGCCGTCTGTATAGAACTACTTCGTCGATATAAACGCATAGGAAGGGAAGTATTCTACTATCGAGATAAAAGCTTTGAATGTGATTTTGTAGTAACTCATGGCAGTCATGTTGAACAATTGATTCAAGTCAGTTATGATATATCATCTCCTAAAACTCGTAAACGAGAACTGACTAGTTTGGTCAAAGCTGCAAAAAAGATTAACTGCCACAATTTGCTATTATTAACTTTTGATACCAAAGAACAGGTAGAAATGGATGGAGAAACGATAAATATTATTCCTGCTAACGAATGGATGCTACAATAGTGGAATAACCATTCAATGACACGTAAAGGGTCCGGTGCAATACCGGGCCCTTTTCTACAATTCGATGCAGAAATGCTCGCATACGATTTTGACTTGTGCAGGAGTGAGAAGACTCTGGGTGCGTCTATAATGCGGCAGTTGGTTTTCCACTTGCCGCATATAGCGAGACATGGCGGTATGTTTGATTCCCATCCGGTCCGCCAGTTCGGATTTATACATCGCTTTATACTTCATAGAGGCAGTGGAAAATGAATCCCCGGAGGGT
>JAKSNN010000011.1 GCA_024399755.1 Paludibacteraceae bacterium
CTTGAACCTTGGACCCCCTGATTATGAGTCAGGTGCTACTAACCAACTGAGCTATGAGACCAACACTATTTATTCTTCCGTTTGCGCTTGCTTTTCAGCAGCGATACTTTGAAGTTTCTCAAGCATCTCAATGCTCTCCTCCTTCGTAATCTTCTTCTCCGTATCCGTCAACTCAGGAATAATAAGAGGTGTACCTACTTCAATATCATTCGGGTTAGCGATTACGTCCATGTTAGCCTGGTAGATATATACCCAGCAGAAGGTGTTATGATAGTAGCGGCGAGCCAACTTCGAGAGCGTTGTGTTCTGGGTCAATTCTACTTTGTCCAGAGTACCTTGTGGCAAATTCTTCTCCTCGCGTACACTCTGCTGATATGCTGTCTCGTACTGAGTGAATTGCAGCGCTTCGTCCTTATATTGCTCTTTCAGTTTGTCAAACACGTTCTTCTTCACGAGATGAATCTCCGTACGGCGGTTCGGGCTGAACGAACCAGGATAACGTTTGCTGATAATCTTACCACGACCGATTGATACCATACGATCTGGATTGATGTCATATTCCCCAATCAATTCGTCGGTAACCACCTTAGCACGGGCTTGACCGAGTGTATTATTCAGTTCGTTAGAACCCGTATTATCGCAGTAACCAATAATCTCAGCGCAGATTTCCGGCTCACGCTTCATGCGGCTTGCTACCTGTTGGATAGTCATCAAACCTTCGTTCTTGATGATAGACTTCGCATTATCGAAGTAAACGAAGTAGTAATCGTTATCCCCGCCAACGACAGATTCTTTTATAATCGTAGAAGTGGTATTTCTATTGATGGTATCTTTGCTAACCACTGTTTTTTGCATCACAAGCGTGTCGCGCGTACTTACATGTGTGTATATATATACGGTGTCACGTCCAGCCGCCGGATAAAGGGAAGCATTAGTCGGAATCTGGTGATTCTCAGCCAACATCTGATTGAGAGCGTCCAGACTTGCCAAGTTGCGGACATTCGAGCGCTTTTGAGCAGCGATTTTCCAACGCAAGATAAGGTCGCAATCGAATACACCATCGTTGTTCTCCGGACGGACACGACCGTCAACTTGGTCACTCGTGGTGAAGTTATAGATGGCTTTCAGACCTAACGACAAATCGCGAGATACGTTGAACTCACACGCCAAGCCTCCTAAGAACACACCTGTTGCTTTGAATTTGTCCATCGGCTCCTGCAAACCTGACAACTTTTGATTATCAGAGCCTGTATGATACTCCCAACGATCGTATTCCTTAACACCATGGTTATCGGAATAAACCACATTGCCATACGAAATATCATTCTTCCAGAACATGGCACCACCACCCGCAATCAGGTTGAGCGCAAAGAGTTTGAACTTGTTCTTCGGGAAGAAGCAGTTGAAGATATCGAATGTCAAATACACATCTGCCTGATGTGCTTGACCTTTCAGCATTGTAGCTGCCGAAGCGTCCGTACCAAATCCGGTCACTTTATATCTGCGGTAAACATATTCCGCACCGATACCCCACGTGCAGTTGAAGTTATAATCAAAGCCCAGTCCCACAGAAGGCGCATAGACTCCGTGTTTCTTTTCACTTGTGAAGTCGCCATCAAACACATTGAAGCCGCCATTGATATAGATGCTCCAATTGGACAATGTATCCGCCAGATTCTTTACCGGACGATATGGATGGACACCCTTCTTGACAGTATCTTCTTGCTGTACTGTTTTGTCCTGATATTCAGCCTCTTGTGCAGACGCAACCATTACTGTAGAAAGAGCTACGAGAATAAGAGTAAAAAGTTTTTTCATCATAAGAATAGTATTGTTAAGGTGATTATACTTCGCAATTATTGCGCAAAGGTACGACTTTTTTTTTAATTGACCAAAAAATTTGCAAAAAAAAATTATTTTTTCTCATATATCTTGCACAAACGGGGAATTTTTAGTAACTTTGCAACGATTTTAACAAAACATTCATACACTATGGACATTCTACAACAAATGTACGACCGCGCTCGTAAAAATCCTCAGCGCATCGTGCTGCCGGAAGGCGACGAACCTCGCACACTGGAAGCAGCAAACATTCTTTTGAAAGACGAAGTGGCTAAACTGATTTTGATTGGCGACCCTGCCGTTATCAACAAAATGGCTGCCGAAAAAGGTTACGAATATATCTCACGTGCGACCATCTTCGATCCGAAGAGCGACCCGAAAATGGCAGAATATTCCCATCTGCTTTACGAATTGCGCAAAGCCAAGGGTATGACCGAAGAAGAGGCTGCCAAAAAGGCTCAAGACCCGCTTTATTTGGGCTGCTTGATGATTAAAAACGGTGATGCTGACGGTGAGTTGGCAGGTGCTCGCGGCACTACTGCGGACACTATCCGTCCTGCATTCCAAATCCTCAAAACCAAACCCGGAGTAAGTATCGTAAGTGGTGCTTTCCTCATGTTCACCCCTGCAAAACAGTTGGGCGACAATGGTTTCCTGCTCTTTGCCGACTGCGCCGTTAATCCTTGCCCTAACGCACAGGAATTGGCACAAATCGCCATCTCTACCGCAGAAACAGCCCGCACCATCGCAGGTATCGAACCTCGTGTGGCTATGCTTTCGTTCTCTACCAAAGGTAGCGCAAAGCACGAACTGATTGATAAAGTTACCGAAGCAACCCGTATCGCACACGAGTTGGCACCGGATCTCGCTCTCGACGGCGAACTGCAGGCAGATGCTGCGCTCGTGGAGAAAGTGGGTGCAAGCAAGGCTCCGGGAAGCAACGTGGCAGGCAAGGCTAACGTGCTGGTATTCCCCGATTTGCAAGCAGGTAACATCGGCTACAAACTGGTGGAACGTTTCTCCGGCGCAGACGCTGTAGGTCCGATTCTGCAAGGTATTGCCGCTCCGGTCAACGACCTCAGCCGTGGCTGCAAAGTACAGGACATCGTACAAATGGTTATCATCACCGCCAACCAAGCAATCAAATAATTTCACATTTATATCTTTTTTTGACTTATGAAAATCTTAGTTTTGAACTGTGGTAGTTCGTCTATCAAATACGCCCTTTACAACATGGATACACGCGAAGTGATTGCCTCCGGTGGCGCTGAGCGTGTGGGTATGGCGGAAGCCTTTGTAAAAGTAAAACTCCCTAACGGAGAGAAACGCAAAATCATGCACGACATTCCCGAGCATACCGAGGGCGTGAAGTTCATTTTCTCCCTGCTTACCGACCCGGAGATTGGCGCAATCAAGTCTTTGAACGAGATTGATGCCGTAGGTCACCGCATGGTACACGGCGGAGAGAAATTTGCCAAATCCGTGATTATCAACGACGAGGTTATCAAGACTTTCGAAGAGTGCAGCGACCTTGCTCCGCTTCATAACCCTGCTAACCTCAAGGGTATTCGTGCGGTGAGCGAACTGATGCCTAACCTGCCGCAAGTAGGTGTCTTCGATACCGCTTTCCATCAGACCATGCCTCCTTACGCTTATCTCTATGCGCTGCCTTACGAAGTGTACGAGAAATATGGTGTTCGCCGCTACGGCTTCCACGGTACCAGCCATCGTTATGTAAGCAAACGCGTCTGCGACTTCCTTGGCGTGGACTATGAGAAACAACGTATCATAACCTGCCACATCGGTAATGGCGGCTCATTGGCTGCTGTCAAGTACGGCAAATGTATGGATACCACGATGGGGCTCACTCCTCTGGAGGGTATCATGATGGGCACACGCTCCGGTGATGTCGATGGTGGCGCTATCACGTATCTGCAGAAAAAACTCAACATGAACGCCGACGAGATGTCCAACTATCTGAATAAGAAAAGTGGTGTGCTCGGCATATTTGAGCAGAGTTCCGATATGCGCGAGTTGGAAGATGCTTGCGCCCGCAAAGAGGAACGTGCGTTGTTGACGTTGGATATGTACAACTACCGCATCAAGAAATATATCGGTGCTTACGCAGCCGCTATGGGTGGTGTGGATATCATCGTCTTTACTGCCGGTGTGGGCGAGAACCAGCCCAGCATGCGCGAAGGTGCTGTGGAAGGGTTGGAATTCCTTGGCGTGAAGATTGATAAGAAACTCAACGACACAATCCACGGCAAAGAAGTGGTCATCTCTACGCCCGACAGCAAGGTAAAAGTCGTGGTCGTTCCTACCGACGAGGAACTGATGATTGCTTCCGACACAATGGCACTTATCAAAGGTTAACAACAAACAACGCATTATTTTGAAGACCATCATCTATCAATTACTGCCCCGCACCTTCACCAACTATAACGAGACGCGCAAGCGTAACGGTACGAAGGAAGAAAACGGGTGCGGCAAGTTTGCAGAGATAACGCCGAAGGCGCTGAATGCAATCCGCGACTTGGGTGTTACGCATATCTGGTACACGGGAGTCATTCGGCATGCTACTGCCGAACTGAATACGCCTGCCATTACGAAGGGTAAGGCAGGCAGTCCGTATGCCATTACCGATTACTACGATGTGGACCCCGACTTGGCAACCGACGAAAGCAAGCGCATGGCGGAGTTCGAGTCGCTCATTCGTCGCACGCACAAGGCAGGCTTGAAAGTGATTATCGACTTCGTGCCCAACCATGTCTCGCGCGAGTACAAGTCGCTCAACAAACCAAAGGGAATCAAAGACTTAGGTGAGGACGACAACCCCAATTGGGCATTCTCTCCTCTCAATAATTTCTACTACATTCCGGGCGAGCGCTTTAATCCGCAATTCGACATTCAGGGCTACGACGAATATCCTGCCAAGGTCACGGGTAACGACTGTTTCTCTGCCTCGCCGGCAGCAAGCGACTGGTACGAGACCGTCAAACTGAACTATGGTGTCTTCTACCAGGGCGGAGGCGAAAAGCAGTTCTTCCCTATTCCCAGCACGTGGCAAAAGATGTTGGATATCCTCTGTTTCTGGGCACGCAAGGGCGTTGACGCTTTCCGTGTGGATATGGCGGAGATGGTGCCTGTTGAGTTCTGGCATTGGGTCATTCGTTACGTACACACGTTCTTCCCCGAGGTGGAGTTCATCGCCGAATGTTACCAACCCGCTCTCTACCGTGACTACCTCGCAGCAGGGTTCGATTACCTCTACGACAAAGTCGGCATGTACGATTACCTGCGTGGTGTCACCAGCAAGAACTGGGCTGTCGAAGGCATTACGCAATGCTGGCAGCAAGTGGGCGAGATGCGCAACAAGATGCTTTATTTCCTTGAAAACCACGATGAGCAACGTATCGCCAGCGGTTTCTTCTGCGGAAGAGGCGCATGTGCCGAGCCGGCGATGATTATTGCTGCCACACTTGGCACGAACCCTGTGATGGTGTATGCCGGGCAGGAATTGGGCGAAACGGGCATGGACGTTGAGGGTTTCAGCGGCATGGACGGCAGGACGACCATCTTCGATTATTGGGGCATTCGTTCCTTGCAAGCGTGGGCTAACCATGGCAAGTTCGACGGCAAACTGCTGAACGAGGAGCAGAAGAACCTGCGCCTGTTCTACCAGCGTCTGCTCACTATCGCCCGCGACGAACAAGCCGTCAGCGAGGGCGAGATGTACGACCTCGAATACGCCCAAGGCGAAGGCTTCAACAAGCATGAGCAGTTTGCTTTCCTTCGCAAACACAAGGACGACCTGCTGCTGATTGTGGCTAACTTCGACGACAAGCAGGTTGAAGTGAAAGTAACCGTTCCGCAAGAGGCTTTCCAGTACCTCCGCCAGAGCGAATATGCCGAGGCTACTGCCACCGACCTGCTCCGCGACAAGGTCTTCAAGCATATCTGTTTCAAGGCTGCAACGCCCGTCACGGTTACGTTGCCGGCTTGGCAGGGCATGATTCTGAAGATTACGCCGGAGCAAAAGAAAAAAGCAAGAACTTTTAGACGAAAGAAAGAATGATAAAAGACTATATCCGCCTCATTCGCTGGTCTAACCTGATGTTCATCGCCATTTTGATGTGGGTGATGGAGAAGTGGGTTGCCGTGCCGGTGTTGAATCATATCGGTTTCTCCGAGCAGTTGCCGTGGTGGTTACTGCTGATGTTGACGCTTTCTACCGTGCTTATTGCGGCGGGCGGATATGTCATCAACGACTATTTCGATGTCAAGATCGACCGCATCAATCGCCCCGACCGCGTTATCGTGGCTGAGACTGTTTCGAAAGAAAGTGCGATGCTCTATTTCCAAATCTTGACGGGCTGTGGCTTGGCTTTAGGCGTGTGGTCTGCGGCTGCCGTACATAGTTGGACGTTAGGACTCATCTTTGTCATGGTGCCCGGTCTGTTGTGGTTTTATTCGTCGAGTTACAAGCGGCTTTTCCTCATCGGCAACCTGATTATCTCGTTGGCTGCGGGGCTCACTCCCCTCACGATTGCCATTGCCAACATCGGCTATATGAACCGCCTCTACGGCTCTATTATGCAATGGATGCCGGTGGCGCACGACCTCTATCTGTGGTTAGGCGGATTTGCCCTTTTTGCTTTCCTTTGCACGTGGATTCGCGAGACTATCAAGGACTTGCAGGACCAGATGGGTGACCGCGAACTCGAATGTCACACTATGCCGATTGTCATTGGCGAGACGTGGACAAAAGTCTTTATTACCGTCCTCACGCTTGCCACGATGGCGCTTATTGCCGTGGCACATTGGTGTTGGCTGCCGTTCCCTACTATCTGGCACTCGCTTGCCACAAGGTTTGTCGTGTTCGGTTTGCTTGTTCCGTTTGCCTGTGACTTATGGTTGCTTTGGGCTGCCAAAATCCCTTCTGACTACAAGACGGCACAGAACGTGATGAAGTTCATCATGTTCATCGGAACAATGTTCAGTTTTGTGGTGCTCAAATTACTCTAATCGTATGAAAATCATCTTAGGAAGTCAATCTCCGCGCCGTCGCGAACTGATGGCGGGGTTGGATATTCCGTTTGAAGCGGTAAACATCAACGCCGACGAGACTTTTCCCGACCGCTTGCAAGAAGGAGATATACCTTTATATATATCGCGCGCGAAGGCGCAGGCTTATGCTTCGCACCTGCTACCCGACGACATCTTGATTACGGCGGACACGATTGTTTGGCTGGAGGGGCGTATGTTAGGCAAGCCTCAGTCCGAGGAGGACGCAAAAGCGATGTTGCGCCAATTGTCAGGCAAGACGCATACCGTCTATACGGGCGTCACTTTCCTGCAAAACGGCAAATACACGTCTTTCGTGGACGCCACAGAAGTCAGTTTCCGTCCTTTGACCGACGAAGAAATCGACTATTATGTCGCTCGCTATCGCCCGTTAGATAAGGCGGGAGCCTATGGCGTACAGGAATACATCGGCTACATTGGCGTAAGAATGATGAAAGGCTCTTACTTCAACGTTATGGGTTTCCCTATCGACCGAGTCTATCAGCACCTGCAGGACCTGCTAACCGACAGCAAACAACCAATAAACAACTAACAAACAATTAGCAAACAATCAGCAAGCAAACAGCAAGCAACTAACGGAGCACAACGGAGCACTAACGGAGCACTCCGATACTTGACCGATACTTTACTGATATGTTACTGATATGTTACTGGGACGTTACTGATATGTGAGCGATACGTTTTTGACTCGCTCACGGCATAAAAAAGGCTGCCAACAAATGTTGGTAGCCTTTTTCTTGTATGGGCGGAAGACGCTTATTCGCGAACGCGCTCGCAGTAACTGCCGTCACGGGTATCTACGCGAATCAACTCGCCCTCGTTAACAAACAGAGGTACACGAATTTCTGCACCTGTCTCCAATTTTGCTGGTTTCAGGGTGTTAGTAGCGGTATCGCCTTTCAGGCCGGGTTCGGTATATGCTACGGTCAGTTCTACTTTGGTTGGCAATTCTGCGAAGAGAATCGTATCGGTAGAAGCGTCGCTAACTACATCGCAAACGAAGCCTTCTTTCAGGAAGTCAACGCCTGTAATCAAGTTGCGTGCGATAGGAATTTGCTCGTAGGTCTCTTGGTTCATGAAGATATAGTCCTCGCCTTCTTGGTAGAGGTATTGGTATGGACGACGCTCTACGCGTACATCTTCCAGTTTCTCACCGATATTGAAGCGACGCTCCAATACGCGACCATCTACTACATCTTTGAATTTTACACGCATAATCGTGTTGCCTTTACCGGGTTTAACGTGAAGGAACTCGATTACGAAATACAAACGACCGTCCATGCGAATGCATACGCCGTTTTTAACATCTTGTGAGTTAATCATATCGTTTAAATATTTAGTTTTATATGCTTAATACGCAATTTCGGGTACAAAGGTACGATTTTTTTTGCAAATGTCCAAATTTTTTTGTAATTTTGCACCCAATTTCATACGAAAAGCCCCTTAAACCTATGCTGACGGCTGAGCAAATACGAGTAGCAGCCATCTCTATCGGATTTGACGATTGCGGCATTGCCCCTGCCCGCTACTTGGAGGAAGATGCCCCCTTTATGGACTATTGGATAAGTCGTCGTCTTCATGGCGATATGGCATATCTGGAGCGTAACTGCGACAAGCGGTACGACCCGCGCCGGTTAGTACCCGGAGCGCAAACCGTTGTGGTGTGCCTGCTCTCTTTCGCCCGTTCGGGTCATGACTACCACCGCAGCGTCAAGTCGTTGCTCTTTCAGTTGGAAACCGAGCTGAAGCGTATCGGAGGCGACGATATTGTCAATCCCGACGCACAGCATATCTTTTGCGATTCCGCCCCCATCTTGGAGCGCCGTTGGGCTACGCTGGCAGGCTTGGGGTTTATCGGCAAGAACCGTCAGTTCATTCACCCTACCCTCGGCAGCCTTGTCCACCCGGGGGAACTTATCCTGAACGTGGCTGTGGAAGATACGCTGCCTAAGCCTACGTTTGCCGGCTGTGGCGACTGCCGGAAGTGTTTGGACGCTTGCCCTCGGCAGGCGTTAGGGAATAGCGAGTGGGACGCCACACGCTGTATCGCCTACGAAACCCATAAATGTACGATTTGTCAACTTAATTGCCCTTATAATGAAACCGTTAAATGAATTACACATTGCCTTGGCATCTGACCATGCAGGCTACAATCTGAAGAAGAAAGTACAAACTTATCTTGAGTCGAAGGGGTGTATCACACACGATTTTGGTTGCCCTTCGACGGAAAGTTGCGACTATCCCGACTTTGCGCACCCGTGTGCTGCTGCCGTTGAGAGCGGGGAGTATGAGTTTGGTATCGTCATCTGCTCTACGGGCAATGGTATCTGTATGACCGCCAACAAGCACCAAGGTATTCGTGCTGCACTATGCTGGGAGAAACGTCTTGCCGAACTGGCACGCCAACACAACAATGCCAATATCCTTGGTATGCCTGCTAATTTCATAACCGAAGATACAGCCCTTGAGATTGTATCGACCTTCTTCGCAACGGATTTTGAGGGCGGTCGCCATGAACGCCGAATCAACAAGATTCCGCTTCAGTAATGCTTGCCAAACCTCGCTTGTAGCGTTCTTATCCCTTCGCCAACGTGTTGCGTCGTCTTATCAACATAGTCCGTGCCGAGTGGTCGTACTGCCTTTCCCGTTTCGGTATTGTGCGAGTGCGTCACTTGCCTACGTTTGTATCGGTTGAACCTGCCAATTTCTGCCAACTCAGTTGCCCGGAATGTCCTGTCGGGCAACGTCACGGCAAGAGTCTAAAGGAAAACCGGCAGATGAGCATGGACATCTTCCGCCGTGTCTTGTCGGAGGTGAGCCCTGCTGCCCACACGATGCAGTTCTACTTCCAAGGCGAACCGCTACTGAATAAGCACCTGCCCGAGATGATTGCGCTGGCGCACGGGCAAGGTTTATATACCATCGTTTCCACCAATGCCCAAGCCCTTACGCCTGATTTGGCGAAGGCGTTAACCGAGGCGGGGCTAAGTAAAATTATCGTTTCGATTGACGGCTTCTCGCAAGCAAGTTACGCTGCCTACAGGCAAGGAGGCAACCTCCAGAAAGCCTTAGACGGACTCCGTTATCTTCGGCAAGCCAAGAGCCATCGGCACCCAAGGATTGAGTTGCAAGTCCTGCGTCTCAAGAGCAACGAGCAGGAGTGGACATGGATTCGCCACCACTTCCGTGAGTTGGGTGCGGATTGCCTCAGCATGAAGACGGCACAGTTCTACGACTTCGAGCACGGCAATCCGCTGATGCCGTCCGATGAACGTTACTGCCGCTACCGCAAGGGCGAAGACGGATTGTACCACCTCAAAAGAAAAGTCCAAAGACACTTCTCTTGCAAGCGTCTCTGGACGGGTTGTGTGATTACCGTAGCAGGGGAAGTCTTACCCTGCTGTTACGATAAGTCTGCTCAATATTCTTTCGGTAACCTCTCCGTTACCTCTCTGCGTGACATCTATTGGGGTGAGAAGGCGCAACGTTTCCGTGAGCAGGTTATCAAGCACCCTGCCAGCATTGACATCTGCCGCAACTGCGCACAATAGCGTCAGATAGCGTTTTGCAGGCGCAGTTGGTCGGCTTTTTCTATCTTCTCTTGCGCCAATGCAAGCGTCACTTCAAACGTCTTCATATCCTTGTGGCTGGGTACTTCGTACATCACATCTACCATGATGGTCTCCGTCAGTCCGCGTAGTCCGCGTGCCCCAAGGTGATACTCCAACGCCTTATCTACGATATAGTCCAAGGCTTCGGGCGCAAACGTCAGTTTCACGCTGTCCATCGCCAAGAGTTTCTGATATTGCTTCACAATAGCGTTCTTCGGCTCTGTGAGAATCGAACGCAAAGCGTTCCTGTCAAGTGGCTCAAGGTAGGTCAGGATAGGCAGACGCCCGATAATCTCAGGTATCAGTCCAAACGACTTCAAGTCTTGAGGAGCAATGTATTTGAGCAGGTTATTCTTATCTATCTTCTGCTTCTGCGAAGCGTCAAACCCTACTACTTGCGTATTGAGACGCTGGGCGATCTTGCGCTCTATGCCGTCGAAAGCACCACCGCAGATAAACAGTATATTACGTGTATTGACGTGTACAAACTCCTGCTCGGGGTGCTTGCGTCCGCCTTGTGGCGGTACGTTCACCACCGACCCCTCCAAGAGTTTGAGCAGTCCTTGCTGCACACCCTCGCCCGATACGTCGCGTGTGATACTTGGGTTATCCGATTTGCGGGCAATCTTGTCTATCTCGTCGATAAACACCACGCCGCGCTCTGCCTTTTCCAAATCGTAATCGGCATCTTGCAGCAGTCTAACCAACAGCGACTCTACATCTTCGCCCACGTAACCTGCCTCGGTCAGTACCGTTGCATCGACGATGGCAAAGGGTACTTGCAGCATCTTCGCTATCGTACGGGCGAGCAAGGTCTTGCCTGTTCCTGTAGAACCTACCAAGATGATATTACTCTTTTCTATCTCTACGCCGTCGTCGTCTTTCTGCTGAATCAGCCGTTTGTAGTGGTTATATACCGCAACCGAGAGATATTTCTTCGCATCGTCTTGCCCTATCACGTATTGGTCAAGAAAGGCTTTGATGTCTGCGGGCGAAGGCAGGTTTTCAACATTGACGTTCCATTGCTTCGACTTGTCTTTCTTCTGCATCTGCATGATGGCATCATGCCCCAATTCGATACAGTCCTGACAGATAAAAGCGCCTTCCCCGTTACTGAGCATATTGGGCATTTCGCGCCCGCACATTACGCAAACCTCTTTCCGTATCTTAGGCATATTATTCTCCCTTCTTGGTATATACGCGGTCAATCATGCCATATTGCAAGGCTTCGTCAGCCTTCATCCAATAGTCGCGGTCGGCATCTTGGCGAATACGCTCCATCGTTTGTCCTGAGTGGTCGGCAATAATCTGATAGAGTTCGTCCTTCAGTTTCAGTATTTCCTTGGCAGTAATCTCAATATCGCTTGCCTGTCCCTGAATACCGCCTAAAGGCTGGTGAATCATCACGCGCGAATGAGGCAATGCGGCACGCATGCCCTTTTCGCCTGCCACTAATAGTACGGCTCCCATGGAAGCAGCCATACCTGTGCAGATAGTGGCTACCTTCGAGGTAACAAACTGCATCGTATCGTAGATACCCAAGCCGGCATACACGCTTCCGCCCGGGGTATTCAGGTAGAGGTGGATATCCTTGTCGGCATCAGCGGAGTCCAGATAAAGGATCTGGGCTTGAATCACGTTGGCGGTATAATCGTTAATCTCCGTGCCGAGGAAGATGATTCTATCCATCATCAGTCGGGAGAAGACGTCCATTTGGGTAACGTTCAGTTGTCGCTCCTCAAGGATAGAAGGCGAGACATACCCTGCAGAGTCCTGCATTACTTTCTCCACATGCATGGAATTGAGCCCTGTGGAAGTAGCGAATTTCAAAAAGTCATTCATAGTATCCCTTTTTGTAATAATTACTTTTAACGGGACTGTCTGTCCCTTTAGGTTAAAAATAAGGAGCCACATCACATTATGACTCCTTATTTATGTTATACGCACGCGCAGGCGATTTTATACGCAGGCGCACGCATTATTTCTCTGCTTTCTTTGCACGACGGCGGTCTTGTGCGTTCTGAATCTCGTAAGCGATGTTAGGAGCAACGCACATTGACGAGTAGGTACCTACAATCACACCAATCAACAGAGCGAATACGAAGCCGCGAATGCTCTCGCCACCGAAGCAGAAGATTGCTAACAATACCACGAAGGTGGACATGGAGGTGGAGAACGTACGGCTCAACGTAGAGTTGATAGCGTCGTTGATATTCATGAGACGGTCGCGTTTGGAATACAGGGTATTGTACTCGCGCACACGGTCGAAGATAACCACGGTATCGTTGATAGAATAACCGATAACGGTCAGGATAGCAGCGATAAACGACTGGTCAATCTCCATGGAGAAAGGCATTACCTTCCAGAGCAGAGCGTAGCAACCGAGTACCAAGATGGAGTCGTGAGCCAAAGCCACAACGGCACCCGTAGAGTAAGCGAAGTTGCGGAAGCGCAGCAAGATATAAAGGAAGATACCAATCAGGGCGCAGATAACGGCAATGAAGGCGGAAGTAGTAATGTCGTCTGCGATAGCAGGACCTACTTTCTGCGATTGCATAATACCTACCTCGGGGTTAATCTCCGTAGATTTGAACTCGTCTAACGTTGTTCCCTCCGGCAGATAGGTGGTCAGACCCTGATAAAGAAGTGCCTCAATCTCGTCGTCCAAAGTCTCACTATTCTCGTGAATCTTGAAGTTGGTAGAGATACGTACTTGGTTCTGGGCACCGATGGTGATAACACGGATTGTGAGGTTCTCGCCTTCCGGGTTCTGAGCCATGAAGGCGTCGGTAAGCGTTTTCTCGATTTCTTGGGTATTGACATCTTGAGCGAAACGAACTACATAGTTACGACCACCGGAGAAGTCGATACCTAAGTTCAGTTTACCGAAGATATGCGGCTCCAAGCCGAGCAAACCTACTACTACCAACACACCTGAGATGATGTAGAAAATCTTACGGTTCTCAACGAACTTAACGTGCATACCTTGCAAGAAGTTCTTCATGAGAGGCGTAGTGAAAGGCAATTCCTTTGCATCATCGCGCTTTGCGTATGCCTCCAACCACAGACGGGTAAGGAACACGGCGGTCAGGAACGAAGAGATAATACCAATCATATAGGTTACGGCGAAGCCCTTGATAGGACCTGTACCGAAGATAGCCAAGATAGCACCTGTCAGGAAACTGGTGACGTTAGCGTCAACGATAGCGGAGATAGCGCCATGGAAACCGTCGTTGATAGCTTTGCGCATGTTCTTGCCTGCTCTCAACTCCTCACGGATACGCTCGTAGATAAGCACGTTAGCATCGACAGCCATACCCATGGTCAGCACGATACCCGCAATACCCGGCAGGGTAAGAACAGCAGAGAACGAAGAGAGAATACCTACCAGCAGGAAGACGTTGCAGAGCAATGCTGCATCGGCAATCAAACCGGGGATAATGCCGTAGTAGAACAGCATGTACAGCAGAATCAAGATGAAGCCGATGATGAAACTGATCATACCTGCGTGGATAGCCTCCTGACCTAACGAAGGACCAACCACGTCCTCTTGAATGATACGTGCAGGAGCAGGCATCTTACCTGATTTCAGGGTGTTAGCCAAGTCCTTTGCCTCTTCCACGGTGAAGTTACCCGTGATTTGGCTATTGCCGCCGGCAATCTCGTTCTGTACGGTCGGGAAACTATATACATAGCCGTCCAACACGATAGCGATAGATTTGCCGATATTATCTTTGGTGATACGTTGCCAAGCCTTTGCGCCCTCAGCGTTCATCGACATGCTGACGTTAGCGTAAGCGCTCAGTTGGCTGAAGTCTGCCTTTGCATCGGTAATCACGTCGCCTTCCAGCGAAGCGCGTCCGTCGCGTTGCGCTTTCAGGGCTACCAATTGGTAGATGTTACCTGCCTCGTCAATGGCTTTTACCGTCCAGCAGAGACGGAGGTCACGCGGCAACACCTGCTTAGCGATAGCCGATTGCAGCATAGCGTTCACGCGAGCGGTATCAGTGTAATGCACCATACCGATTACAGGACCACGATAAGCTTGACCTGCTTGGTTGATGCTTGGGTTGAGGATTGCGAATAGCGGGTTCTGCTTCTTGTAAGCCTCTACGGCAGCAGCTTGGTCAGCCTCGGCAGCAGTAGAATCCGTAACGGCAGCATCGTCGAGCAACGAAGCGATATCAGCGGTGGTATCGTTCTCGGCAACAGCCTCTTTGGCAGCCTCCTCGGTAGTCTTTGCGTCCCCGGTAGCCTCTGCCTCTTCGGCTTTATCGTCGCCCACGTTCAGTTTGGCATACTCGTTATTGATTTGTACGAAAGCAGGGAGCAACTCTGCGAAGTCGTAGGTCTCCCAGAACTCCAAGTTAGCACTACCTTGAAGGAGTTTACGTACACGCTCCGGCTCTTTGATACCCGGGAGTTCAATCAGGATACGTCCTGTTTGGCTAAGTTTCTGAATGTTGGGTTGTACTACGCCGAAACGGTCGATACGGGTACGGAGTACGTTGAAGGAGTTGTCAATCGCACCTTCCACTTCCTCGCGGATTACCTTTTCCACCTCAGCGTTGGTGGAGTTGAGTGTCACCTTGTCTTTCAGTTCGAAAGTAGAGAACACGCTGGCTAACTGGGCATCAGGGTCCACTTCGTTGTACGACTCGATAAAGAGCGTAACGAAGTCAGCACCGCTGCTCTTTTGCTTTTGCTGAGCCATCTCCATGGCTTTGTTGAAGTTCTCGGTGGTGTTGTAACCGCTCAGCGCACGCAGAATGTCGGGCACGCTTACTTCCATTGTTACGTTCATACCGCCCTTCAAGTCCAGACCGAGATTCAACTCTTTCTCACGGCACTCTTTGAGGGTGTAACCGAACCATACTTTCTGGGTTGCGATAGAATCCAGATAGAAAAACTCCTTTTCGCTATCTCCCTGAGCGTACTCCTGCGCCTTGTTGGCATAGTGCGAAGTAACGAAACTGAACGAGAGATAGAATGCGCATACCAAAGCAAGGCATACGGCTAAAATTCTAACAAGTCCTTTGTTTTGCATAATGTTATTTTATTTATGTTTATTCCTTATTTTTAAGCCTAAAATCTACTCTTCGTAGAAAATAGCCTGCAAAGTTACTACTTTTTCCCGACATATACAAATTTCCGCCCTATTTTTTCAAAAAAACCATCTAAACCCTTCATTTATGTGGTTGAATGATGCTGATGAGGGGTTGGCAGAGAGACGGAATGGTGATTAGTAATCTACCAATAAGAATCCCAAATAAAAGGGAAGGGTTAATACTCCGTTTGCGAATCCAATATTGTAGTCACCGACCTTAATGGCTTGTGACACATGGTATTTCTCCGGATGATTCATTACCGTCCGTAAAGACTGAGCATTTCCTGTGGTTGCCTTACACTCTATAGGAGTACATTGACCTTTATAACGGATTAAGAAATCTAATTCTAATCCGCTATCTTTATGAAAATAATACAATTTACGCCCCATCTTACCGAGAATATCTGCCATCAGGTTTTCAAAAATTGCTCCCTTGTAACTCAATAAGTTCCCCCGCAAAATATCTGCTTGTGTACCTTGATCTAACATGCTGACAAACAACCCTGTATCCGACATATAAACCTTAAACACATCCGGGTTGGCATTCCCATCAAGAGGCAACTCCGTAATGTGCAAATTGTAACAACGGTTGACTATACCGGCATCTTCTATCCACTGAAGACTACCTGCAAAATCCTTACTGCGTCCTCCGTGACGAACCACAGAATATTGAAATTTCTTATTCTCCTTGGATAACTGAACAGGAATAGACTCAAAGCATTGACGAATACAAGGCTGATCCTCTTGACGGGCATAATGAATCATATCCGACTTATAGCCCTCTACAATCGCCTTTTGGATAGCAAGGGTTTGATTGATGTCATGCGTAGTAAGAAAAGTAGTAACCGCCTCAGGCATACCGCCTACTACCGTATATTCCAGCAAACGCTGCCGTAAAATAGTGTGCAAGGCTTGAGGAATCGCTTGCTGTGTATCCATGTGCTCCCGTAACAAAGTAATCGTTGACTCCTTTATCCCGCACGCCCAAAGAAATTCCTCAAAATCCATAGGATACATATCTAAAAACTCTTCCTGACCGACGGGGATAGAAGACTGTTTCTCTCTCAATTGCTGTTGAGGACTTTTGTACCCGCTAACCCCCAACAGACTTCCTGTGCAAATCACATCGTACCGTCCATCTTGTCTGAAAAACTTCAGCGCACCACGTGCTCTTGGACAATCTTGTATCTCATCTAAAATCAAACACGTTTGATTCGGAACAAAAATCGCTTCTGGAATGGCAGCAGAGATAATGGTAGTTAAATAATCCACTGTTAACCCACTATCAAATAGACTAATCAAGTCCTCTCGTTCCCGAAAATCAATAAATACTTGGTATTTGTAATGTTCTTGAGCGAATTTACGTACAGAACTACTTTTACCACATTGACGTACGCCGCGCAATACGAGAGGTTTATGATCCTGCTTATTTTTCCAAACTAATAATTGTTCTTCTATTTTCCGCTTATACATAGGCTCTTGATTAAGAGATTACACTTTTCCAAACCTGTTTTACTATAATTTCAACACTTTTTCAACCCTGTTTTCTTTACACAGACACACTTTTTATAACCATTTAGGTCGCAAAGTTACTACTTTTTCCCGACATATACAAATTTCCGCCTTATTTTTTAACAAAAATAGTTGTTAAAGGACAAAAAAGGAGTCCCACAACACATATCCACACGGCAAAGATACTCTGCTACAGCACAACAACCGCCCCTTGCAACGAAGCAAGAGGCGGTTATCGAAGGGAAGTTAACTATCTGATATGGTATCTTCGAGAAAGGAAAACGAAACCGTCAACCATCAAGATAGTTAACCTTGTCGGGAGCGATTAGATGCCTTCGCCGGCATCGCCGGCAGCACCTATGCCGAAGAAACTTGTGTCGCCACCGCCACCGCTTAATACAACGCAAAGCGATACGGCACTCTGAATCTGCATGCTCACTGTTTGAGGAGCCATATATTGTGTCTTTTTCATAATCGTAAACTATTAGAGTTGTTGACCAAATACATTATATTTCGCGCCGTTCTTGATGATAACTACTTGTCCGTTCTCAATCATCTTCTCGGCTGGATTCAGCACTTCCATCTCGTCCATTGCCGTGGTCGTCTCTGTGCCGTTGATGCTCATACGCACACGCTTGGGAGCATCGGAACCTGCTTGTGAGAAGTAATTGAAGTAAGCACGGAAGCCTTTGAGTGTACCCGATATTGTTGAGTGAATCGTGTTGTTCACACCTAAATAGTAGTCAGTTTCTTTGAGATTAGCAACTGGCGAGAATGCGCCTGTAAAGATTACATCACCTGTAGGAGATAGGTAAGTTTCTGCCTCAGTTGTAGTAATGGTCACATTCTCAAAGGTAGGATTAACGACATTCGCGTCATCACCCGGGAAGATAATGTATGGCTGACCAGCAACCATAGTAGTCTCTTTGGTATCAAAATTCAAGAAGAGTTCGTCTTCTACAGTTTCGCCACGGGTCATAGAGCCCACTTGTGTTCCTTCACCAAAGGCAGTAGCGATTTGGCTTGCGTCCAACGCAAACGGCAAGCAAACGGTGTTCCACATACCTGCTTGGAAGGTGCGCATCAACTGAATATCCTGCTCTTTGCCAACATTAGCCGAGAGAACGGGAGCATTGTTCTCGTTGTCGTTCAGGACAAGCGCAGAAGCCTTTTCAGGAGCAGGGAGAGTTGCCGTAATAGGTTGGCAACCGATGCTGGTACCATTAATAGTAACTGTACCACGAGCGTCACCCTCACCGTCCGTAACGGTAACTTTACCATTGCAGAAGTGAACAAGATAAGTATTTGGCTCCCCGTTACCTTGACGTGTAAGATACGAACCTGATGCGTCACCAACCGTAGAACGAGAGTCAGTAGGAGCAAGCGCTGTACCTGCGACACCTGTTGTGTCGATAGTGTATTCACCTGCCGGCAGATATTTTGCATCTTTATCGGCAATCAATCGCATTACCATTTCCCATTTTACGCCATCAGCATCAGTTTGGGTGCAAGTAACAGGGAAGATGCGTGCATCGCCCTTGACATACGATTCGCCATAGGTAGTTTGCTCCGCTGTAAACTGCGGATTGCATGGGATAAAGTCTGTCATTCCACCGTCATATACGACATTCACCAATTCTATACAGTCATTCTTTGTATCATCTTTTAAGTCTTTATTAGGCATAAAATAGTAGTGGAACACTATCTCATGTTCAGCGCCGTCAGCCATATAATAGGTGCAACGAAAGGTCATTTTGTTTCCAACCCTTTGCGTATTATTCCACGCCACACGCACAGGATGTTCTCCATTGTACGTAGAACGATCAAGCAGTATGTGTCTATCGTTTATACTTTGTGCCTCCAAACATAGCGACTGTTGATATTGTGCATAGGTGATGTTAGTTGATGCTACACTAAACGACAACTGATAAATGAAGTCATTATATCCAGCAGTACCAGTACTAACGTCCTCTCCATAGTAGTTCAACGGAACCATACCCACTGACTCGATAAAGTCATGAACAACCACCTTGGCAGTAATGGTTTTGTTTCCGTTTACAGTATAGGTGTAGTTTGCATCCTCGGAAAGAAGGTCTGAACCGCTATACCACCCACGGAAAGCATAACCTGTAGTAGGAGTACACGACAAGGCAATCTCTGTTCCGTTTTCTGCCTCATATTCTTCACCTATTGTGATGGCACCACCGTTAACTGTTGCGGTAATGGTAGCGTGTGCGTCAGAGGAGATGGTCGTTTTAGGCTGCGAAACAGACCCCTGCGTGAAGCAAGCAGTAATAGTTTTGTTCACTTCATTCATATAAACATGGCGGGGGTTTTCCGTAGCTGGTGTACCATCGCTCCAACCATAGAAAGTCTCGCCCTCCTTAGGCGTAACCTCAACCGTCACCCAAAAATACTTAGTGGTTGTAACGATAGTGTTATCCCCTTGGGGTAACACGCCTGTTGTAGGTTTACTTACAGAAACAGAACCTTTAGAAGCATCATCCATAGAAATGGTCAGCGTAGCAGCAGCATTAGCATCTGAAGCCGGACCTGCACCCATGCTCACGTTACCAAAAATAGTATTGGTAGTATTCGTAGGAATACCACTAAAATAGACATAAGGTTTACCATCTGAACCTTTGCGAACATGGATATAATGATTAGCATCTGGTGCGCACCTTAGGGCGTACTTTTTAGGAGAGCTCCCCCACTCCCATCTGGAAACATATAAATAAACGGGGTTGGTTCCAGTGTTACTAACTCCTGTAACATATCCTTCTTTATAATAATCTGAATCTAGTTCACTTGATTTTGTTGCATTAGCACATACCAAATAATCGCCACATGGCGGAAACTTACCCGTCTGATTCAGCAATGTATAGAACATACCATCATTCGTCATATATCCCTCTTGCCCATTAAACCAAAACACAAGATTCGCTTCGTGGGCTTTAGATTGTCCTGCAGGAGTTTCTTTCCAAGTACAAACAACTCCCATACAACCTTCTTCGTTTGATTCCAAAATCGGAGAATCGTCCTTAGTACCGTTTTTAGGTGGAGATTGTAGCGTTGTTAATGAATTTGATGAGAATGACACATCTTGCAATGTAGTCTGTGCCCACATTGCGCTACTGAAGAAGAGCAGCGCAGCCAATAATGAAAGTAGTTTCTTTTTCATAATTGTTTGTTTTTGTTGGTTAATAATTAAGTTAATTTGTTGTTTATTATTTTATTGACGACGAAGTGCGCCACACAACTCTGTGTGACGGACAAAATCTTTCGCTTGCGCGAGAAGATTGTTTGCGAAGAGAACTAAATACCCCCCCCCCCAGCAAGTATTCGCATCGCATCTCCTACGCGCGAACCATATATATTATATGTAGAAGTGGTGGTCATGGCACGATTAATTTCATTTTTCGGTGGCAAAGGTACAACAAAAAAATGATATGTGCAAATTTTTAGTTAATTTTTTTTAGCAAAACGCAGAGAGTGAGAGAGAAAATAAACAAAAAAGACTGCCTAAAAAGACAGTCTCTTAGTTGCGGAGGGCGGGATCGAACCACCGACTTTCAGGTTATGAGCCTGACGAGCTACCACTGCTCTACTCCGCGCCATAGATTAGCGGATATTTCCGAAATCGAATGCAAAGGTACTGCAAATTTTTGATATACGCAAATTTTCTGCGGTAAAAAGTGATATTTCTTGCTTTTTATCCTCATTTTGTCCCTCTTTCGTTCTCTTTTGCTCTCCTTTTTTGCCTCCTTTGGACCACAACATAATCCTATACAAGCGCACACTAAAATATCAGTCAAACCTTTAGCATGTTATGTTGATGTTATGTTGATGTTATGTTAAAGGTACACAAAAGATACACAAAAGATACATAAAAGATACATAAAAGATACATAAAAACACAAGAGAGTGTGCCCGTTATAATGACACACTCTCTTGTGAATGATATAAATCGAAAGCGATTAGAAACTGGTGCGCTGGGTAGCAGCATAGGAAATCTTCAAAGCCGATACACGGCGAAGTTCCTGCTTGATATCCGCAATAACACCCATACGAGTCTCTTTATCAGCCTTGATACTAACAGTCATCAAACCTTGGTCTTGCTCTTTCATAGCGGAACGCTCGTTGACGATAAAAGCGCCAATCTCGCTCACCTCTGCAAAAGCGTCATCTAATTGCACACGTGTCTCAGCACCATATTGCTTACGGAACTCGGACGTAGGCGTACCAACATAGATGTAACGAACCAACGACTTATTCTCAATCTTCGTCAACTCAGTAGCCGACGGATTGGTGAACTGAACCTTCATATTAGCCTCCTTCATAGACGTAACAGACATGAAGAAGAACAACAGCATGAAGATGATATCCGGAAGTGAAGACGTGTTCAGAGCCGGCATTTCACGTTTCTCGTTTCTACGAATCTTAGCCATAATCAGTTTCCTCCGTAGTTTTTAGGTTCAGCCTCCGAAATCTTTTGAGGATAAATCTTCTGGATACGCTTCTGATTATCCTCGTCTAACTCGGTATAAGCCATGTGAAAATACTTGCGCGCACATTCATCACGCACTTCGTTATAAGCAGCCACCAGTTCGTTCTGAACATCTAAGTAAGCCTGATAACGAGTATCTACGTCGTTCTGGACAGAGATAACGTGGTCCTTGGTATATTTAATCGTACCAAACGGAGCCCCAAAATCCTCTTCCACAAGTTTAGGCAGATACGCATTGTCCTCCTCATTCAGAATAAACTCTTTGGCTTTGGTTCTCAGTTGCTTAACCGAAATCTCCTGCCCCTGCACCATCAACTGGTTAGCAGAGTTAATCTTCACCACCATCAGGTTACGCTTGTTGATATCCGTGTCCTCAATCTTCTGATCGGGCGGCACAGGCGCAGGCAGACGGCGTGCAAGACCTTGGTTGACGTCCATAGAGGTAGTCACCAAGAAGAAGATAAGCAGCAAGAAAGAGATGTCAGCCATAGAACTGGCGTTAATCTGTGGGATTTTCTTTGCCATGATTATTGATATTCTTTAGTGCGTTAGCGCGATTATTTGCGGGTTTTGGTGTAGCAAATACCCCAAACCATAGTTGCGATAGTAGCCAAAACAAGGAAATACGTGAGATAGAGGCAAGCATCGCTCATCTGAGCCATAGCACCTACGTTGTCGGTACCTTCGTAACCGATAATCTCTACTTCCTTCGGACTGCCGATGAACCAGCAAATGAGGACGAGCACAACGAATGCAACTACGACACCCAATTTGCGGAGAGCGGCTTTCTTATTCACCTTGTAGGTCTTGACGAACTCCCAAACCACGAAGCCGAGAGTACACAAGCAAACCAAGACTACCAAGATATAGTTCCAAGTAAGGAACAAGTTGGTAAATTGAGGGATATTCAAGAAATCACCTGCAACCTCCAACGACCCTTCGGATACCGGCAAATAGAACATTATCGAGCAGACAATGCCAATAGCCAACAGCGCCCACAGGGTAATCTTTGGAATCATTTTATAATTTTTCATACCAAATTTCTTTAACAGGTTGATGTGATATTACCCACAATTACTTCTTTTGTGCCTCGCTGTAGTTAACAACGATATCAAGCAGGCTGATAGAACTATCTTCCATCTCGTTAACAAGACCCTCAATCAAAGAGAGAATGTAGTTGTAGAACAATTGGAGAATGATAGCGATAACCAAACCGAGCAGGGTGGTCAACAAAGCGACCTTAATACCACCGGCAACAACGGTAGCCGAGATGTCACCTACTTGCTGAATCTTATCGAAGGCTGCAATCATACCGATGATGGTTCCCAAGAATCCTAACGATGGAGCGATAGAGATAAACAGGGAAATCCAACTGAGATTCTTCTCAAGCAGACCCATCTGCACGCCGCCATACGAAGCAACCGTTTTCTCAACAACGTCAATGCCTTCATCGTAACGGCTCAAGCCCTGATAGAAGATACTTGCAACAGGACCGCGTGTGTTACGGCAAACTTCCAAAGCCTTCTCGATACCGCCTTCTTTCAAAGCAGCCTCGATGTTGTTCAAGAGAGCCTCTGTGTTCGTTTTGCTCAAGCTCAAATAGATGATACGCTCGATGCAAAGAGCCAAACCAAATACCAAGCAGAGAAGCGTAGCAGCCATAAAGCCTGCACCACCTTCGATGAATTTGGTTTTCAGGGTTTTGTGAAGGGCAACGATGCCTCCATCTTCTTCAGCCTCGGCTACTTCTACAGCTTCTTCTACCGGAGCAGCAGCGTCGTCAGTTACTTGTTCTGTAGCCTCTGGAGCAGCAGTTTCTGCTTCCTGAGCCATAACGGCAACACTACCAAAGGTCAGCATTGCCAAAACCGTAAGGGTTGCAAATACTTTTTTCATAAAAAATAGTTTTGTATTGTTTAGTTTCATTGTTTGTTGTTCTTAGTTTGTTGCG
>JAKSNN010000012.1 GCA_024399755.1 Paludibacteraceae bacterium
TGTTGTAAGGATTGTGATAATTCTGTATCCATAGCTTTGTAGTTTTATCCCTTTCTAATTATCTCTTTTTCGTCTTCGGTTAAGGCGTAGAGGTCATAGACGAGTTCGTCTATTTGGTTCTCCAAGTCGGATGTATCTGCAGCAAGGGCAGCTTACATCATTCATGATAATCTCCTTAGCACAATATGCGAATTCTTAATATATTCCAATTCTTGTTTACTTAACGCATTGAATTCCTTCTTTAATATGTAGAGTTTTCCCGTCTTTTCAGATATATCGTTACGAAGATTACGATAAAATGACAAGGCATGATTTACCTTTTCAGAAGACGTCTCAACTCCATCCCACGAAGAAAACTCGTTCTTGTGGATAATCGAGCAGAGGGCTTCCCATTCTGAATCAGATAGAGCATTAATTGCATCAACCCAATGACCCATTGAGCAAGGGTGATTCTTGGAGTCCAGCCACTCAAAGAAGAAACGATAGATAATAAAAGTATCTGGCATCTCCAACAATGTCATATATTCTTTCTCGTCTTTTCCAAAAGCTTTATAGAAATACTGGGTTCCGCGACCAATCATTCCCTTTGTACAGTTTAAAATAGCCTGCACCGCACGGACATATTTCGTATTCCAATGCTTACCGATATAATCACGGTCATGGCTATGGTCACCATACAACGGATGATACTTCATCGGGAAGGAATAGATGTTCACATCGAGTTCGTCGCACAAGTTGACGTTAATCTCCATGCGCTGATATAAGTCAATCGGCTTATCATTGAAGTTATATAGCAGATAATTTGAGAAGTTCTTAATACCATTCTTAGCACTCATGCGAATAGCATTAAGGTATGTTTCCTTGATTTCGATATGATCAAATGCAACACGCAAAGGTGAAATGGCAATACGTCCGAATTGCTCTGCCATGTGCGGAGTAAAGAGGCGGGCATCTACTCCCTGATTAAAGTCTACTAATCGTTGATGAACACGGCGAATCACTTTGCGTTTGCGGTAGATTGGTTCTATTTCTGAATATGCTGCAAGTAATTCTTCCTTGGTAGTTGTAATGAATTTGAATGCGTGATGATTATACAGGGCTTCAAAAACGTCCTTTCCTTCTGGCTTTTTCTCGACAGAGCGGTAATATTCAAGCAGTAGAGCTTGCGTTTTACGCATATAAGCTCGGTCGTTTACTCCTTCTCGCAAATTCCGAATAGCAATCTCTAATTGGTCTGGTACAACATAGGTAGCCCCTTTTCCAAAGCCACAGTCTACAATTTCCTGAATAATTTGATCAAAAGATTGAGATGCCATGACATTGTTGTCCATAAGGAGCAGATTTTGTTGTGGACCACAAAGGCGATCAACCTGCTCTATACGCTCACGAAGAGGAATATAATCCTCATATCGCGGTTCCAACGTGGGAACTGCGCAGAAAGCACAATGTCGAATACAACCACGAGTTAGATACCCATAATATGCATTAGACATTGGATATTTATACTCAATTTCATCCAATATTGTATAGTCCAAGGGGAGTTCGTCAATAATTTGCATATCCCCCTCGTCTAAATCGCCCGGATGATTGAGTAGACCACGGTATGGCTTTATACCCGTTGCAGCTTCAAGTTCGTCTGGTTGCAAAGTAGCCAATACACCTCCGACCATAAAAAGCCCATCGGGCTTTACCAACCCTTTCAGTTCGTTTATAGTCTTGGCAGTTATATCACAATAGAAAGTGAACAGAGTGGTCACAAAAATTCGATCCCACTCTGGATGGTGTAGATATTGCTTATTCCAGAAATAGTCTTTGTAATACTTAATCCAATTTTCCGCAATAATCCAACTATCCATATCCGAAAGAGCGATGTCTTCCAGATAACAACTTTTGCGTGTTTTGATATAGGTAAAGATCGAATCTTTCTTGGATTGCCAAAATATGGTTTTATCTATTTCGTATAATTTGGCAATACATTTATCCGCAATTCTATCAATAATAAAATCCTTAATATCGCCTTTGTAAAAGACAACATTATCACCCAAGTTCTTATGATAAGTCGATAACTTCATAAGAGCTACAGGTGGAAATTTATTTTTATAGTTTGGCTCTATTAGTAAGATGTTACGCTTCATTCTGCCAAAATCTTCTTCACAAGTTTCGCTTTTATCTTTTGTTTGGTCTTCTCATCCAAACGATTCTCTCCGTTAAGCACCTGATATACTTTCTTCATCAGATTGTATTCAGCCTTTCCCAATTTACGATAGATATCTGTATCTTTTGCTACTACAGGCGTTTTCGGATTGTCTTCTCCCCCTGTGGGCTTCTCTCCACCTTCCGGTTTCTGTGGTTTATCTTCCTCAGGCTTATCTTCACGCATAGCCTCCGCCACAAAGGAGTCTATATTTACAGGGTCTATCTTCTGCCCAGGTTTTACCTTGGCATTGTATGCGGAGGCCTGTTTTTGAGCTTCTTTTGCCCAGTGCTTTAAGATTAACTGCTTGATCAAATCAGCATTCTCTGCAGAATCGACAGCCTTAATCTTACCTACAATTTCAGTTTTAGCTTTGACAATAATTTCTTTTTGTGCCTTTATGTCTTTCTTGATTTTCTCACGTTCCTCGTCAGAAATATCGGCTGTTTTCAACTCAACATTACTCTCAGCAATTGAAGTTTGAGCCTTAATAATAGGACCTAGAGCAGCACTACCAAGTTTGGACATTGCATTATAAACTACGGAGATTTCTCTAAGTTTCTTCTTTAATCGTATTGTGAACTCGGTATATTCAGGGGAAGATTTGATACCATCACGTGATCCTGTTGGCTGAATACCATTGTGCATGATAAACACCTCACCTACAACATAATTGGCTTCTGTTGGATTCTTGAAATAGCTGATGAGGTAATCTTGACTACCGACAGCCATGTTCTTTGCTCGGAGACGAAGCCCCTTATAGTTTAGGTCTTCACCCATTTGTTGAGCTAACTCATTGATGGAATACCACCCCCATGCCAAATCTCCATAGTCCTCATCGGTAAGCTTGAAGAAGGTGGGGGGAGCAATTTTTAATTCTCCAGTTTTAGTAAATATAGTGGATGCGTATGGTTTTACTACGGGTTTCCCATTCAAATGTACCTTACACGTTTTTTCTTTTAATGTCAATTCCTTAAATTCCGGGTATTTTAAGAAGGATTTCTTCTGACAATCATCGTAAAAATTATCATCATAAGGAACCGGTGCGATAAACGAAAGATAGTTACGTACCGTTTCCTCGTCTCTCAATTCCTCCTTAACATTCACAAGTGTAACACGGAAATAATGTTCATCCTCAGCTTCTGATTCTTTCGTATAGAACGTAACCTTATCCATCACATCTCCACAATCATCATCGTTTTTCTGGTTGACGAGTTCGCGTGCGAATTTGGCATCAAAAGTCAAGACTGAACGAACAGGTTCGCCTTTGTAACTCGTCTCAAAAATAATTTTATCACACCAGTTTGCTCCAGACAAACGACCAATACCGTACTGACCGATGTCACTTGTGGTTTTGGTCGAATTACCCAAGTCTACCAAAATTGGACCTATTTCTGACTCCTTAACACCAATACCCCTATCCATAATCTGGACGTCGGATAAGCTGGTATCAATGGATACATAATTATCCGTATTTGATATAATACCCAACGCTTCTGCCTGATAGATTGCATCTATTGCGTTTTGAACATACTCACGGAATACAACAGTTGCATCTGTATAGTTATCACCCATACAGATTTTAAGTACTCCTTTACCAACCTTGCAAGAATATCCTTCCATTATTTATTCTCCTTATAAACTGGACGTGGGAAATTAATTTTCATTAGTGAGCGCATAGCCGGGTTCGAGATTATATACTCTCCAGGATCAAGACGTGTCATCATATTGCGATAAGTCTCACCATAGTAACGATATTCAGAATTTGCTACCTCAACAAAATTGGTGCGACCATAAGCCGATGTTGCACAGTTTCCACGTACGCGATCGTGGATGGCGCTCTTGAATTGCTCTACAGAAAACAAAATCAAACCGAGAGAACGCCCACGCTCCGTTATTTCCAAGAGTTGCTGGAGAATTTGGGATGATTTGGGAGTGTCCTTTCCTGCATATTTGTTAAGTTCATCTACAAAGACGACAATCTTATCTGGCATACCATCAATGTTCTTAGCACTCATCATAGAGTGAAGCGTGTCCATTACATCGCCAAATACAAAACCCTGCGATTTCTCGTCAAGATGTGCTATGTCTATAACGCGCACTTCATTGGGTTTGATGTCTTTAAGTGTTTCGGATAGAACAACCTCATGTGAATCTTCGGACACATCATCTGTAAAGACTTCGTCACACAAAACCTTCTCCATAATACGATTAAATTTCTTCCACGACACAAGAGCAATGTTGGTTTTAGCCAGCATTTCTTTGCCTTTATCTTTGTCGTCGTTATTGAGAAGTTCCTTCATTACCAATTTAAATTTCTGCCACGAATGAACATTATTAAACGGTTCCTTTTCGCTTTCGATATATGCAATTATTGAGGCCATAGTACCAGAAGCATCATCAATGTCCTCATTAGCAAAGATATATTCCAAACGATCTTTACATGCTTTCCATGTATATTTGAAAATGCCTAGTTTATCTTTGCTCCACTGAGAATGAACAATTTCATCCCAATTGCCAAAAGTCTGCATGTGATGATTCTCTGCGCTCTTCGAATATGGGTAAAAGTAGGATACATTCTTAAATGGCTTTGGCTGTAGATTTAGAAGCGCATACTTTTGTTTCTCTGTGTCATCAAGCTGTGCTTCTTTATCAATTGTCAACAAGTCTTGCCCCTTAACATTGAATATAACGTATGCTGCCGTCTTGCCATGCTCAGCAGACAAATCTTCTTTTGAATATTTCTGCTGCATCGCATTCAGTAGGAACATGCAATATGAGGTCTTACAAGCAAGACCAGATATACCAGATATGTTCAAGTGAGCACCATCTGGGCCAACAAGAAAGTCTGCATTTATATTTACAGGCACCTTCTCCCCATACATTTCAAGGTAGCCACAAGGAAGCGGATTCTTAACCTTATCCAACCCATAGGCTTTTTTAATATCATCAGGTGTGCAAGTAGTAACAACATTTCCGTGCAAGACAGGGGTATAGATACCTTTATCGTTACCAACAACCTTTACATGCACATAGTTAAATGCCAAACGATCTGTATTGCCATCAGCCGTGTCTGTAATCTCTCCAAATTCAGAAGATATAAAACTTGACAAGTGACTGGCCGAGTCTGTTACGTGACTGATGGACTCAATCGCGCCATAGGTTGTTGAACCATTGATGTGCTGCACCTTCACAATATCGAAGGGATTGAGCACGACACCGGCTTTCGTCCAGAAGTAGAAGTCGTCAATAGTGGACGGATTCTTTTCTGTAGCCGAAACTTTTCCTAATTTCTTTACGTCTGACATACTATATCACATTAATAATTTTCTGATCATAAATGTATTTTGCCTTACAATAACTCTCCGTGAGGTAAACAGGGTATAAGTGATTACCCCATCGAGAATCTTTACCAAAGCAAACTGGTCCTGCCTCATTGAGCAAATGTTTGGAGATGTTATCAATAATTTGCGTTTTAAGAGGTTTATCGTCCAACATTAGGAACTCCACTTTGATTACATCGGAGAAGTGGTTATTGGGTCTTGGGTTTTGTCGCATGCGTAAGTACCAAACGCAATAATTATGATTCTCATGCCTAAATACATACGCATTAGTCCGTGCATGAGCAGGCAACTGAGCTATGATTTGTCCAATCCTTTTTTCTTGATAACTTAGCAGCTCCGCATTAAATAGTTTTGAGACACCTATCACATGCTGTATATGGTCTGTATATTGTGCGATATCCAAATTCACATCCTTGCGATTTGAAAAGTCTTTCTTATATTCCAGAGTGCCATCCTTCACGAGCCATGAGTCAATTCCCAAAAGATTTGTTTTGCATAAGTATTGAACCATTAGCTGTTCTTGATCCATCATCTCATTTTGAATAACAGAGATAGCTCGATGGAGATATTTATCACGCCCTACATTTTTATCATCAGAGGAGTCTTCTGTACTATACGGAATAATCTGGCTAAACTGAATAGCATTTTCTTTGTACTTATCACGTAAAGCTGCGTTCATTACCTCTAATTGATGCGCGTAATAGTGAGATCCTAATTTATCAATATCAAATTTATCAGGAAGGGCCAAAACTATTTCGCGTTTGCACATATGCTCCGGATTCTCTACCGAAATTTGACGACCTTCACGAGAGCAGCATCCAACAACAATTTGTCCTGCTACAACTGGATAAACAACACCATTTATTATGATGTCACTCGTTTTGTAAATGTGTCGCGAGCCATCCAGAAAATATTTCAACTTACTTTGATTGTGTTTGTCATAAACATCATCCATGTCCATCTCATGATAATGCAAATCCGTGTTTGGATGAAGCTCTGCGTATTTAGGATGAGACTGGGTGGCATTTGAACTGGGAGTGTGATCTTCATAGCCTCCAAAGAAATCTAAAGCATCTTCATTAATAACATGCTTATATGACTCAAAGGTTGTAATCTTTGAGTTGCTATCTTTTATGCATTGTAGAATAACTCCCATTGTATCATTGCATTTTTATGTTCATTTCATTGGGTATAGGAACGTTACATCATTTTTTCGTTGTTCAGTCCTTCCCTCTTTTCAAAAGAATTTGCAAAATTACTAAAAATTTTTGATATATGCAAATTTAATTTGCAGATGCGTTTGACTATTTCGGTAGTTCTGCAATATCAGTCTATCATCACCTTATCTTCACCTTATCTTCACCTTTGAAACACCTTTGGGAAATATGCCAGAAATTAAGTCACTACGGACTTGCACAGAGATACTCCGACTTCCACCTACAAAGGTACTGCTTCAACGAATCATTTTGGTGTCACTTGGTAGATTTCTTCATTTTTCCCTTTTCGCCTACAAAGGTACGATAAATTTCGGATATATGCAAGCGGGGAATTTTTAATTATTGGGTGAGCGATTTTTAGCGAAAGAAAAATTTCACGTCCCTCTAAATCGTTCCCGAAGAATTTTTAAGCGTTCAATGAGTTGATTATAATTCAAAGCAGACTGGCTGTAAATGAAACTACCAAGCATTGCCTTGTAGTCATCTCTATATGCAGTCTCAATATCTCCTTCAGGAATAAAATTTACACAATCTTTACGATTTGAATCATAGTCCACCTTGCTGACATGGTAAAATTTAGCCCGATGAGCAATAATCGCATCATACAATGTATTATTATTTAAGGCATCTATCGCGAATTGGGTATCCATCATCTTTTCCAAGTCATATAAATGGCGGCTCATACGGAACGAGCGTGGTGTTGAACGCTGGAACTCTTCATTCAACAAAAATGCTTTCTCTAAGAATGTTCGTGATGGCAAGATGGTAGCCACATCAGTAGATGTCTCGGTATCTTCATTTGCAAAGCACTCTTCAATAAGTGAGGTAATCTTCTTTATTTCAAATGGTTCTTTCATACCTAAACAGCTAACTTCAATCTTGACTACGGGAGGCAAATAGGGATTGCTTTCTTCCAAGATAGATGTATATTGAAGTTCTAAAACAGTAGGATCGCTATCATGGTCTATAGGTGTTCCATCTGGTTTCTTTGTAACAGGAACTAAAGTCCAACCTTCAATACCCATTGCATTCAGTTGCTTCTTCAGCTCATCGGCAAAATCGGTTGTTATAAAATCACGTGCCGCTTTTCGCAGAAACTTAATTTGATTGTTATTGCTACATTTTGCACATTCCAATTTCTGCTCTTCCAAGAAATATTCTCTATTGATGAGTAAGTCTATGTCTTCAGAAAAACGTTCAATCAAGTTCCACCCCTTACTTAACGAAGTACCGCCCTTAAACAAGAGATTGGGTGCATATTTCGATGTAAACAAAGCATGCAACACTGCAGTTACCCACCAATCTTTCTCTACCGCAATCTGTTGTGGTAGATGTTTCTGTTCTGTTGCTTGTTGCAATATCACCTTCCGTTCCGCAAGCGAATGATTAACCCAAAGACTCATACCTATAATCGTTTATTCCTTCAATAATTTTTGCATCCAAACAGGAAGAATTGCCATATCATGTGCTATATGTTGGGGATTGGCGTATGTATGAAACACGTTTTTTATGCGTTCTTTCTCCTCATTATTTAAGGGTCTATTGCCGTATGTTTTTAAGGCTTGGTGCAAGGTTGCCATAAAGGAGTCATGAAAAGCAAAGTTCTTTGGCATACCATGCTTCAGTTGCACCTCTTGGTTTCCCAAACGCAATTTACGAGCCGATCCGTTTGTTAGGTAAACGTACTTAGTAGGAACCTGAGTGGATAATCCTAATTGATGCAGGGCAACATTTCCTTCTGCAATAATCATTGCATGGTCACGTTCCGCTATTGCTTTGACAATCGTTCCCACTTCTGGATACAATATGCCGAAGCGTGTTTTAATTGGTTTGAGAAACACACCATTGGTTAAGCGCACCAATGTGCCATCTTCAACCAAAGAACTCAGCACCTTACGCACATATTCTGCATCAAACTGCGGAAAACTATCCAAGAAATACAATGTTCCGCATCGCCCACGAAGAATCTTATTTCTTATATCTGCTATTACCATTTCTATCCTAAATTATGTAAATATATCGGAGTGTTTTTACATTATAATAATTGTATAATTCAATTGTATTTTAAGCAATTACAGATAAATACACATTTAATCGACTTATATAAAAATTCAATTCGAGTACAAAGGTACGGATTTTTTTTGATATTACCAAATAAATTTGCAATTTACTCCACTATTTTTCCGAATGTGCAAAAAAAAGCGTCCCAGAAAGGACGCTCTTTGTTCCAACTAATTAGAAGCAAGTTTCATCACTTCTGTGGCGATACGACGAGCGGAATCACGCTCGGCTAAGGTCAGTACATTCTGATGCAATACGGATAGGCGTTCCGTGTCCTGAATGAGCGCAAGAGCTGTATCAACAAGGTCGGCAGCAGCATCTTTATCCCGCACAAGGATAGCAGCGTCCTTCTTAACCAATGCCATAGCATTATGCGTTTGATGATCCTCTGCTACATTAGGCGAAGGAACAAGAATAGCAGGTTTTCCTAATAGACAAATCTCCGAAATAGATGATGCTCCAGCACGCGAAATAACCAAATCGGCTTGCGCATAACGGTCGGGCATGTCGGTGAGGAAGGGGGTACAGGTGAGCCATTTGCCTGCGAAAGATTGTGCTACCTGTTGGCAATGCTCGGCATATACCTTGCCTGTTTGCCATACCACGTCAATATCGGCTGCTTGCAGTCGCTCTAAACCTGCGGCGATGGCATCGTTAATCGTCTTTGCGCCCAGACTGCCGCCGATAATAAGCAAGGTCTTGCGCCCATTCTCAATTCGTTTGCCTTCGGTAAGGTTCTGACGGACAGGGTTGCCCGTGAGGATAATCTTGTCCGCAGGGAAGAAACGTTCCATACCCTCGTATGCTACGCAAATCTTCTTGGCATCGTCCTTGAGCAGTTTGTTCGTCACTCCTGCAAATCCGTTTTGCTCCTGAAGCAAGATAGGCACTCCCATCTTAGCAGCCACTTTCATTGCAGCACCGCTGGCATAACCGCCTACACCTACACCTACATCGGGGCGGAAGTCACGGATAATCCGCTTCGCCATACGCATGGAACGCGCAAGGTCGATAAGTACACTGATATTCTTCCACGGTTGGGCACGGTTGAAGCCGCGTACCGGCAAGCCGATAATCTCATATCCCGCTTCGGGGACACGCTGCATCTCCATTCTGTCTAAGGCTCCTACAAAAAGAATTTGGGCTTCGCTGTCTAATTCACGAAGTGCATTGGCAATACTTACTGCCGGAAAAATGTGACCTCCTGTGCCACCACCACTGATTAAATAACGCATAATGTTAAGCGCCTTGAGCGCGTTTATGTGTGCTAAGCACGTTTGTTTGGTTAATTGTTTGTTTCGAGTTGTATGTCGGGGACGTCCTCCATAGACGTGGCAATTACTTCCTGCTGGCGGTCACGTTTCTCCGCTTGCTCACGACTTACACACATCATTACCCCGAAATATATACACGTAATCACGACACTCGTTCCTCCTCGGGAAATAAGCGGCAAAGGCTGCCCTGTAACGGGTCCGATACCGACTGTCACCATCATCGAAATAAGTGCCTGACACGTAATCATAAGTGCTAAGCCCATGACCATCAACATAGCCGGATAATCGTTGAAACGTGTGCTGGTATAGCACGCCCGGAATAATATACACAGATAGAGCGATATCAGCAAAAAGGCTCCTACAATACCGGATTCCTCAACGATAATCGCAAAGATATAATCGGCGTATGCCTGCGGCAAATAATCGCGTTCCTTACTGTTACCTGCACCTACACCTATAGGCGAGGCTCCTCCCCGAGCAATAGCCACTTTAGACAAGGTTGGCTGATATTCCTTGACGGATAAAAGGAACTCCATCGAAGTCTTGTCAACGTCTTGCTTCTCGTGCGTGATACGCCCTACCTGCGTGGTGAGTCGCGAGAAAGGACGAGGCAACTTGAGGTTGTTAGGATTAACCACGAGCACGACAAATAAGACGATACAAGTAGCGGCAGCAATAGCAGCACCTGCTGTAGAAAGGATATATTTCCACGGCAGCCGTGCCAAAATCCATAAGAAGAACACAACCATACACATCAAAATGGCTGTGGACATATTACTCGTCATAATGGGCAATACCGTTAACCCCGTGATAATCAATGTGCGGAAGAAGATTTTCTTCTTGTCTTCCTCGCTATTGATACGCGCTAACTGATCGGCAATAACAATCACTAACGCTACCTTTGCCAACTCGGAAGGCTGAAACTCGAAGCCAAACAGATTCATCCAGCGTGTGGCTTCGTTACGCGTCACGGCAAAAGGATTATTCGGAATGAGTAGGGAATATACAAAAATGTCCGCAATAATCAAGACCACATATCCTCCATATCTAATCCACCTACTCTGCATAAACTGTATGAAATAGGCAGCAATAAAGCCTATAATAAGGAAGAAAAAGTGCCTTCCAATAGGTTCGAATACAGAGTCTTGCTTATAGACTAACGTACTACTTGCAGAGAAAAGCGAAATCAACGATACCGCCCCCAACAAGATGAAGAGAAGCCAAAATACTTTGTCGATATGTTTGCTATGTGGTAGTTGTATCATAGGTGACGGCTTAGGTTACAGTTCACGTACGGCTTTCATAAATTGTTCGCCTCTATCCTCATACGAATGGAAGAGGTCGAAACTGGCGCAGCAAGGTGATAGAAGCACCGTATCTCCTTCATTGGCAGCATGATAAGCGTTAGTAACAGCATCGTGCAAGTTGTCGGTATCGAAGAAACGATTCTCCGCATTTGGTTGCTCGGCAGCGTCGGCATATCCCAATGCGGAGAAGTGCTCACGCAGTTTCTCGTTATGCAGCCCCATGAAGATAAGCGTGTGGCACTTATCCTTCACCAATTGGTCAATCTCGCTATAGTCGTTGCCTTTGTCCTTACCGCCAAGGATAAGTACGGTAGGTGTAGTCATGGATTCAAGTGCGTACCAGCAACTATTGACGTTGGTGGCTTTGGAATCGTTGATGAAACGAATGCCACGCACCGTGGCAACGTATTGCAGGCGATGCTCTACCCCCGCAAACTGCTTGAGCGACTCGCGAATGACGTCGTTCTTGATATGCAGGATTTGTGCAGCGATGGAGGCTGCCATGGAATTGAGTTGGTTATGTTTGCCCTTCAGACTCAATTCGCCGGTAGGGATAGTAAGCGGTTCGGCTTGCGGTGCTGCAACAATAAGGTCGTTCTCACGGATATAGGCTACGTTCGTTCTGCCAGTGTTGTCCTCGTTGTTACCGAAAGGATAGAGCGTAGCGCCCAAACGCAATTTATGCAACTCGCGGTCGATAACAGGGTCTTCACTCCAATAGATGAAGGCATCGTTCTTGGTTTGATTGCGCGTGATGCGGAACTTGGCATCAACGTAGTTTTGGAACTCGAAGTTATAACGGTCTAAATGATCGGGAGTGATGTTCATCAAGATGGCAATGTCCGCACGGAAATCATACATGTTATCCAACTGGAACGAACTGAGTTCTATCACGTAATAATCATGCTTCTCGTGCGCTACTTGCAAGGCTAAGGAATTACCGATGTTTCCCGCCAAACCGACATTCAAGCCTGCGCGTTTGAGAATGTCAAAGATGAGCGATGTAGTGGTGGTCTTGCCATTACTGCCCGTGATGCAAATCATCTTGGCATCGGTATAGCGTGCTGCAAACTCAATCTCGGAAATGATAGGTTTGCGTAGCGATTGGAGTTTAACAATGAGAGGGGCAGTAAGAGGAATACCCGGGCTTTTGACCACTTCGTCAGCGTTGAGAATCTTCTCCTCCGTATGCTTGCCGTCTTCCCACTCAATACCGTGTTGGTCAAGCAAAGCACGATAAGGGGCTTTGATTTCACCCATATCGCTCACAAATACGTCCATGCCCTTTTCTTTGGCAAGGATAGCGGCTCCTGTACCGCTTTCGCCAGCGCCTAATACAACCAAACGTTTCATATTACCTAATCTTTAGAGTCAAAATAGTGAATGCCGCCAAAATAAGCGTTACGATACAGAAACGTAACACGATTTTGGTCTCGTGATGTAGTTCTTTGCTGCCTTTGCAAAGGATATGACAGGTAGGATCAACCTTGAGAACTTGCGCCACAGACGTACGGAAATGGTCATGTAGAGGGGTGCGTTTCCAGACGCGCAGGTGCTTACCACGGCGTTTTGCAAACTTATATACTTGCGTTTGCACGATAACGCTAACACTTTCCATTAGGAACACTCCGCATAGAATAGGGATAAGCAACTCCTTATGAATGATAATAGCACTCACCCCAACAATTCCTCCGATAGTCAGACTGCCCGTATCGCCCATAAAGATTTGAGCAGGGAATCCGTTCCACCAAATAAAACCGATCAATGCTCCTACAAATGCCGCCAAGAATACTACTAATTCTTCGCTGCCGGGGATATACATCACATCAAAATAGTCAGCCCAGACAATGCTACCACTAACGTAAGAGAGAACAATGAGTGCAACACCGATAATCGCAGAATTGCCAGCGCACATTCCGTCCATTCCATCGTTGAGGTTGGCTCCGTTGCTCACTGCGGCTACCACAAAGATAGTCAGCAACACAAAGAAAATCCAACCTGCGCGGTACTTATTGGTTTCTCCAAGAAAAGAAAACATATCGGCATAGTTGCAGTTATGGTTCTTGAAGAAAGGAATGGTAGTCTGGGTAGATTTGACATCGGGCGACTTCTCCACAAGGGTAATACCGTTCTCTACGCGGGTATTGACTGTCTCGTTCATTGTAACAATAGGGCTATAGCGGAGTGTGAGTCCAACAATCAGCCCAAGAGCCACTTGTCCGCCGATTTTTACCCAACCGTTGATGCCCTCCTTGTTATGACGGAAAGTCTTGATATAATCGTCTGCAAAGCCGAGTGCGCCTAATATAACCGTCGTGATCAGCATAAGCAGGAGGTAGATGTTGCTCAAATTCCCTATCAAAAGGCAAGGTACAATAATACTGGCAATAATCACCAGTCCGCCCATCGTAGGTACACCTTTCTTGGCAATGTTGAACGGGTCGTCCACTTCGTTACGTTGTGTCTCGGAGATGTGTTTGCGGTGAAGCAGATTGATGAAATATCTTCCGAAGAAAATACTGGTGATGAGCGCAATTACTCCTGCCACGATAGCGCGGAATGAGATATACGTCATCAAACGCGCTCCGGGGAAGTTCGATAAATTACTAAAGAGGTCGTATAACATAGTTTTAATCTTTTTAAAATGCAACGTTATTCAGCGCAAGCACGCACTACTTCGTGGTCGTCGAAATGGTGCTTGACGCCTTTGATAATCTGATAGTCTTCGTGTCCCTTACCTGCTACTAACACCACATCTCCGTTTTGCGCGAGTGTGCAAGCCGTTTTGATAGCGGTTTCCCGGTCTTCAATTACCAGAGTCTGTTTGAGTTCGGCTGCGGTAAGTCCGTCAGTCATATCCTTTAAGATTGCCGAAGGTTCTTCGTCGCGCGGATTATCGGAAGTCAAGATGAGTTGGTCGCTACCGTGCTTGGCTATCTGAGCCATCATCGGACGTTTGCCTTTGTCGCGATTACCGCCACAACCTACTACCGTAATCAGTTTAGTGCCTTTCTTTCGAATCTCGTTGATGGTTTGAATGACATTATCTACCGCGTCAGGCGTATGCGCATAGTCGATGATACCCGTCCAACCTTTGGCGGAATGGATCGCCTCAAATCGTCCATTGACAGCGGTAAGAGTGGACATAACGCGGAGCGTCTCCATAGGCTCAAAACCGAGGCATTGGGCTGCACCGTAAATACAAAGCAGGTTGCTGACGTTGAAGCGCCCTACCAGCGGAACAAACACTTCTTGTCCATTGATTTGCAGCAGCATACCATCAAAGCCCTCTTCCATGATTTTGGCTTTGAAATCTGCCATAGCACGGGTGGAGTAGGTTTGTACTTTGGCTTTGCAGTTTTGGGTCATCACAAGTCCGTTCTTATCGTCGCAGTTTGTCACTGCAAAGGCAGACTTCTTGAGTCCGTCGAAGAGACGTTTCTTCGTATCACGATAGTTGTCGAATGTCTTATGATAGTCGATATGGTCGCGCGTGAGATTGGTGAACAATGCACCGTCAAAATCCAACCCTGCAATACGTTCCTGCGCAATAGCATGGCTACTCACTTCCATGAACGCATATTCACAACCCTTGCTAACCATTTGTGCCAAAAGACTATTGAGTTCGATGGCATCGGGGGTAGTGTGGGTGCTTGGGATAGCCTCGTCCTCTACGTAATTGACTACGGTAGAGAGAAGCCCAGCTTTGTGTCCCATGGCGCGAACCAACTTATAAAGCAGGGTGGCGATTGTGGTCTTGCCGTTGGTGCCTGTGACACCTACCAGCGTCAGATGTTTGCTCGGTTCGCCAAACCATTTGCCGGCAATGAGCCCTAATGCGTGGTCACTGCTCTTTACTACAATAACCGTAGCGCCTTGCGCATGGATAGAGGTGGTCTGCTCGCAGACGATGGCTGCTGCACCTCGCTCAATACAAGCATCGATATAGTCGTGTCCGTCAACGGAAGTGCCTTTTTGCGCAACAAAGAGGTTGCCTTTTTCCACTTTGCGAGAATCGAACTGAATGCCTGTAATCTCAATATCTACGCTACCCTCTATGCGGACCGGCGAGATGGATTGTATGAGTTCTGAAAGTATCATATATTACTGATTTATAGTTCTATAGATTAGGTATATCTAATTGCAGTGAATCTCTGCGGATAACGTAAATACCTGTTTGTGCAATCGTCTTTTCTGCTATTCGCCGAACAACACCACCGCAGTCGTAACCGGCATCGTACGCAGGGTAGTTCTTTGGATATTCAATCATGCAGATACAGGTGTAGCGAGGTGCTTCCTCAGGGAAATAACCCACGAATGTCATTCTATGTCGTGTGCTACAATAATGCCCTTCTTGCAAGAGTTGGGCAGTACCCGTCTTGCCTGCAATATGTACAAGGTCGCTCTGCGCTTTGCGGGCAATAACTTTCCCTCCGTACCAGCGTACGGAAGCCGTACCTAACGTGTCGTCCCATACCACATCGTGCAAGCAAAGACGTATATCGCGCAGGGTAGAACGGCTGCAAATACTCTTATTAATCGTTTCTGCCTCAAAGGTCTTGATGGTCTTGCCGTCCTTTTGAATTTCGCTCACAAGGTAAGGCTGAATCATCTTACCATCGTTAGCTATAGCGTTATAGAACATCAATATCTGCATAGGGCTGAGCTCTACGGAATAGCCGTACGCCATACGTGAGAGTGTGACTGTATCTTTCGGTACCTCAATGCGGGTACTATGAGCACCCGGAATTTCCCAATTGATGGTGTCCGTAAGACCAAACTTTTTCACTTTCTTGACGAACTTTTTAGCGCTACCTTCGTAACCGCGTGTGATGATTTTAGCCAGCGCGATATTAGACGAAATAGCAAGTGCGCTTCGCGTGGTATAGACCGTGTCTTTCTTATGCGAATCGGTATGATTGGCATTGAAATAGCGCCAACCGTTGCTGCTGACAGAGACAGTATCGTAGAGTTCTACCTTGCCGTCGTCTAACGCAGCCATAAGAGCAATTGTCTTGAACGTACTGCCCGGTTCTACACGCATTACGGCACGGTTGTTCTGCTCGTAGTACGTGCCATCATCGTTGTCGCGCTCCAAGTTGCTGATAGCACGAATCTTGCCCGTCTGCGTCTCCATCAAGATGCAGCACCCCCAATCGGCTTGGGTGGCTTCAACGCGCTCACGCAACGTTGATTCAACGATGTCTTGCAGACCGGTATTGATGTTGGTGATAACGTCCAAGCCGTCTTCAGCCTCCTTCGTGGTGACAATCTCCATACGACCTCCCACACGCTGGCGTGTGCCCAAACCGTCTTTGCCCGTGAGATAACTATCGTAGAAACTTTCAAGTCCAGCCCTACCATGTCCGTTCTTTTTATTCACCGCCCCAATGGTCTTGCTGGCAAGATTGCCAAAAGGCTTGATACGTAACTGCAAATCCTCAAACTGAATGCCACTTTTGTACACACCGCGGTTCACCAAAGGCAATGCCTTGACTTGCTTCATCTCGATATATGTCAGTTGTTTCTTGCTCAGACGTGTTACTTTGCCTGAATAGCCTTCTTTATTTTTGTGTCGGAACGAGGCGTCCATCAAAGCACGATATTCCTTTCCGCTTTTGTCGCCAATAATGCGGCTCAAACCATTGGCAATGCTATCTGCATATTTCTTGTACAGCGTGTCGCCTCCAAGATGTAGCGCCTGCGTACGCGTATCCATTGTAACGATATACTGAGGCATATTACTGGCCAAGATATTCCCTTCCGAATCAAGGATATTTCCTCGCGAGGCAGGAATAACTACATTGGTACGCACCTGGTTGTTGGCAATTCTCAGCCATATATCGCGCTCATGATATTGAATGATGATGATCTTTCCAATAATGGCGCAGAAGCAGGCTAAGATGATAATGAAAATCAATGCGAAGCGGGCAATCGTATGTAGGTTATTATCGCTCAATGTAGATAAGTGCTTTATGGTTTTCCTCCAACGGAACGCCTTGCTCCTGCAAGGAAATGACAATCGCAGATTGACGTGTCAGTTGCATACGTTGCGCAGAAAGGGCGAGGTATTCAAATTTCTTGTCTTTTACTTCTTTTTTCAGGTTGGAGAGGTGTTTCTGTTGGCTTGCCGTGTTGTAACCCGCTAAAATATACAATATGATACAAGCAAAAATCAGCCAAATCAGTTTGGCTTGTTTCTTCGCTTTTTTTAGCAGCAGTTCTCCGCTGAAGAACTGTTTGCCTTGCCACAATATATTTTCTCCGATGCTCATATCTTCTCTGCTATTCTCAGTTTGGCACTTCTGCTTCGCGGGTTACGCTCTATTTCCTCTTCACTGGCGGTCAAGCCTTTTTCTATTAAGCGAAATGGCGTTTGTATATTGCCATAGAAGTCTTTTTCTATTTCGCCGTCAAGATTGCCCGAACGAAGGAAATTCTTGACGATTCTATCCTCCAAAGAGTGGTAGGTCAGTATGGCAATTCTACCGCCGGGGCATAGCAAATCTTTGGCTGCTATAAGCATTTCGCGCAGGGCGCCTAACTCGTCGTTGACCTCTATGCGCAGGGCTTGGAATACTAAAGTAAGCATCTTTTTCTCTTGCGGATTGAGATTGTCTGCGTTAGCAGTAGGGCGCGTCAGGGCGGAAACTAACTGCTCGGTACGCAGAATAGGGGTAAGGTCGCGTTGCTGTACGATACGATGTGCCAATTGCCGTGAGTTCTTTAACTCCCCATATATATATAGCGCACGCGCGAGGGCTTCTTCGGAATAAGAATTCAAGATGTCGGCTGCGCTTTTTCCTCCCGTCTGGTTCATACGCATATCCAAAGGACCGGAGAAACGAAAACTAAAACCCCGGTCGGCTTCGTCGAAATGATGAAAACTAACGCCTAAATCGGCTATCAATCCATCGATTTGCGGAATGCCGTAATAGTCCATAAAATTGCGTAGGTAACGGAAATTGCTATGCACGAACTGCCATTTGGGATTACGGACAATCTCTTGGCGATTCAGTCTTGCATTCGCAAGGGCGTCAAGGTCTTGGTCGAATGAAAACAATTGCTTACCACGATGTGCCTCTGACGTACAACGGGCTTCGATGGCTTGTAAGATGCCAAGCGAATGTCCGCCACCGCCAAAGGTGACATCTACGTACACACCATCGGGCTTGATGTGCAAGCCTTCGATGGTTTCGTGTAGTAGGGCAGGAATGTGGTAAACCTCTGCCATAAGGTTAGTTAGATTTCGTTCTGAAGAGCGATGGCAATCACGGTGCCAATGATCCCCGCAAACGTCATCCATTGGGATACGCGAATACCGATTTGTACTTTCTGACCATCTTTCAAATTACTTGCCACACGCATCGAAGTGATTGCGATAAAGAGGCAAACGAACATAACTAACAGGCTGACTAAAATATCAAACTTACTCATAGTATATAATTTTTGGAAAATTGTTAACATAGTTTATGTGTTTTTAATAGTGTTATGCTTGTGGCGGAAAGTTGTGGTTCTCGCGTTTCATACGCGCACGAATCTTCTCTGCCAAATCTTTTTGACCGGCTTTCTTGCTTGCGAATACCTCAGGACGCCACAATGCGAATCTATCCAGCATACCTACAAAGACGAAGTCATTGCTCTTGGTTTCTATGTTTTCGCTTGTGGTGGCTTCTATATTCTTCTTGGCAAGCAGGACACGTCCTTGACTATCCGTCTCCAATGTCTCGGCATCGCTCATAAACTGCATCAGGATCAACTGATCCTCAGGGTCCCACTCGTCCAATGCCTGACGGAGAGCACTTACTTTCTCGTTCCAGACTTGCTCGGGATAGAAGATGAGGCACTCGTTATCCGTGTCGCGACGCAGAACGATGTGCTTTGACCCCATTTCCTCTAAGATCTTGCGGTAACTTGCAGGAACGAATATACGTCCCTTCTCATCTGCCTTTGCGTCGATATTTCCTATAAAAGTATTCATACGTTGAATTCTATTTTTCGAAATCCGCTGCAAAGTTACAAAAAATATTTGATATATCCCCACATTTCTCCACAAAAAATTTATCAAAATAATTATTAACAAGTTATTAACATTTATAAAATATGCTAATTTATTGAAAAGCAAGGTGTTGTGCAATTTATTAACAAAGTGGGTGAAAGTGGGTTATTTTTGCTCTTTTTTGGGGTAATCGAATTTTTAGTGGATTTTTCTTGCGTATGTCAGAAAAAAGTAGTACTTTTGCACTCGATTTTGCGCGTATGGCATCGAATGACGAACATATTATCAATTTAGATAAGTTGGAAATAGGCAGATATTCCTATGACTTCGTCTTAGATGACGCTTATCTAACGGCTCAGGAGCGGACGGAATTGTTAGGGGGGAAGGTAGAGGCACATGTAGCGCTTAATCTTAGGGCAAACGATTTTGATTTGACCGTGGCTGTTCGCGGACAGGTGCAGTTGCCATGTGACCGTTGTTTAGACCCTATGAATGTGGATATTGATGCGGAAGAAGATATGGCGCCGTTGCTTGATGAGGAGGTTGAGGTGATTGATAATCGTGATGCGGGGCGCAGTTTAGACCTTAACTGGCTGGCTTATGAATTGATTGTGGTAAATCTTCCTTTGGTGCATTGTCACCCTGAAGGCGGTTGCAATCCTTCGATGGATTCACTTCTCCAAGACCACCTTTGTAGCACCACCGAAGAGCCCGATACCCAAGATAATTAACTTAAAATATTAATCTTTAAAAATAGAATATTATGGCACATCCTAAAAGAAGACAATCGCACACCAGACAAGCGAAACGTCGTACCCATGACGTGGCTAAAATGCCGGCATTGGCAATTTGCCCTAACTGTGGCGCACACTATCTCTACCACACTGTTTGCCCATCTTGCGGCTACTATCGTGGTAAATTAGCAATTGAGCACGCTGCAGAAGCATAAGTAAAGACTATGTTCTATGGAAATAAGGCTCTGGACAATTTTAGCGTTCAGAGCCTTATCACATACAGCTGCCGTGAGGAAGCAAAATAAAAAGTCATTGTATATTTATCGTAGAAACATATCTAACCCAATTCAATAATGGTGTTTGAACACAACCAATTCTCCTCGCGCCGAGGAGGCTTCCGTAAGGACGAGAGTTCGCGTGAGCAAAGAGGCGATAATAGGGCTATGGCTCATTCTGGAGCCAATGAACGCCCACGTTTTAGTGATTTTACTGCAACATCTCATCGTGATGGCGGAGCGCGCAAACGTTTTGTGCGTCCGGATACGGATAGCCGTTACGAACATGCTGAGCGCGTAGAACCGCGGAGAGGTTTCTCTAAATCTCATACAGAAGGCAGGTCCGCTTACACAGAGGGAAGACACACTTACACGGAAGGACGACCTGCTTACATGGAAGGTTCCCGTCCGCGTCCGCAACGTAACGAGGGCGTATATTCGGAGCATAAACGGCAAGAGTATCGCCAACGCTATGAAGACCCGACAAAGCCTATCCGACTGAATAAATATCTCGCTAATGCTGGGATCTGCTCACGTCGTGAAGCTGATGATTTCATTCAGGCAGGCGTCATTACGGTAAACGGACAAGTGGTAGATAATTTAGGGGCAAAGGTGCTTCCTACAGATAAAGTGATGTTCCACGACCAGCCTGTCCATCGTGAGCATAAAGTATATATCTTGCTCAATAAACCGAAGAATACGGTGACCACCACAGACGACCCGCAAGAGCGTCAAACCGTGATGGATATTGTGCGCAATGCTTGTTCGGAGCGCGTGTATCCCGTAGGGCGTCTGGACAGAAATACTACAGGAGTACTCTTGCTGACCAACGATGGTGACTTGGCTGCTAAGTTGACACACCCGAAATTCGGCAAAAAGAAAATATATGCTGCTACGCTTGACCGCGAACTTGAGCCAGAAGATGAGGCGGTACTGCGCTCAGGCATTGTATTGGACGATGAGAAAATCGTTCCCGATGCGTTAGAGTTTCCGCAGGAAGACCGCCGTCATATCGGTTTGGAAATCCACTCCGGTCAGAACCGCGTAGTGCGTCGTATATTTGAGAAAGTAGGCTATAAGGTGATGCAACTCGACCGCGTCAGTTTTGCCGGACTTACGAAGAAGAATGTCAGTCGTGGTAAATATCGCTTCCTGACACCGAAGGAAGTGGCTATGTTACAAATGGGGGCTTTTGAGTGAGAGAAGGACAATTACATAGTCCGCTCTCTCGCTTTGGGAAAGTGTTTCTGGTAGCGGGTTTGACGGTACAACTCGTCACCTATTATCTTGCACATTCATCTATGCTTTCCCTCATTAGTGGCATGTTAGGTATTTGCTCCGTCGTATTATGTGCGGAAAGGCAGATATTGACGTTTCTGTTTGGCTTTGCGCAAATCTCGACGTACGCTTATATCTGCTATACAGAGCATCTATACGGCTTGCTCTTCATGAACGCCTTTTATTTCCTCTCGCAGATATACGGTATCTATGTATGGCGTCGCAGGTTGAACCAGAACGATGTTGCGCACGGGTCGATACTGACAAAGCATGTGTTACCCAGACAGTTGCCGAGCAAGGTGATGGCAGGGATAGCCGTTACGGCTTTACTTGTATCGCTATTGACAGGTTGGCTATTAGGGCGTTTCACCGACGATACGCAACCTTATTTAGACGCTTTCACCACGATACCTGCCATTGCTGCGCAGATTCTGCTTGTGTTAGCATATCGTGAGCAATGGTTTATCTGGCTATTTATAGACGTATTATATGTAATCATGTGGGCGCGCGCAGGCGATTGGTGCCTCTTCGCCCAACATATATTCTGGTGCGCCAATTGCGTCTATGGTTGGCTCAACTGGAAAGAGAGTAGAGAACAAAAAATAGTAGAATAGATTACTTGATAAATAGAAAACTAGATTACCAGATTACTTGGCAACTATATCACCAAACAACTAAGAAAACAAACAAGAATAAATCATCAATCCAAAACCTCGATCCTTATGTCCTCCATTAAGTACAGTGCGGATTATATCCGCGAGAAAATCGCTACCAAAGTAGCCGAGTTGCAACGTCAAGGCGTCTTGAATAATGATGCCGTGTATTTAGTAATGCTGAATGGGGGAGTATGGTTTGCTTCGCACGTTTTTGACTGCATGCCCGATATGCCTAACGAGGTATATTTCCTCAAAGGACACTCCTATAACGGCAAGAGCCGTGGGGAGATAGTGTGGGACTACTTTCCAAAAATGGATTTACAAGGACGTGAGGTTGTGGTTTTTGATGATATATGTGATTCCGGAAACACGGTAAGGGCAATTCATACCGCGATCAAGAAGGACGTAAAGCGCTTGACGTTCTTCACGTTGCTGCAACGTGCAGGTTCCGTCTTGAGCGACGATATTACACTTCATTCGTGCATCTTCGACGAATCAAAGGACTTCTTTGCCGGTTGCGGATTGGACGACAATACACGCCTGCGTATGCTGCCATACGTGGTCGTCGTGTAAGTCCAACTTTTGTTTTGCGTATTATTGCCTTTACTCTCTGTTGTACTTCTTTTTTTGGGTCGAGGGTCATTCGAGGGTCGGTCGAGGGTCATTCGACACTCTCGTTACGTCTTTTTTGGAATGGATTGACTGACTATTTTTGTTTCTCGTCTTCTAATTATCTCGTCCTCGAAATATCGAACCCTCTCCTTCCCTTTACTCTTAAATCTCTCCTCCTCCCTCACGGGGAAGGGAGGCTTCTCTATTATTTATATACGACATTTTTTCAAAAAAAGTTATGATTTTTATAAAAAAATATAGATTTTGCAGCTATTGTCCTAATATTTTAGGTAAAAAATTTGCGGGAATCAAAAATTTTATATACTTTTGCAACGAATTTCACGCTGGTAAGGGATTATGTCTTATAAACAGGGTGGAATTGACATAGAAGCGTTTAGCTTTTTCACGGAGTCCCCGATGAACTCGTTCAGTGGGGGAAGCGGATGACTCCAAGCACTTTTGGCGAACTGGTGAGTTCGTTTGTGTGTGAGGAAGTTGGACGCACAAAAGGCGTTTATTGACGCTTGTTTTGGCTTTACAGAAGTCTAGCAAATTTCATAGGTC
>JAKSNN010000013.1 GCA_024399755.1 Paludibacteraceae bacterium
GGTGAACGCCGATATCTATGACTCTCCTTCACGAAAAGTGACGAAGAACCAATCTCCCCGCTACAAACTACGTAGGATATACGTAGGATATACGTAGGATAAACGTAGTATTAGAGTAGTCTGATCGAAGGAGTACCGAAGTCACACCGAAGTCACAATAGTATATTAATGGATAATTAATGAACAATTAATGTCCGATTAGCGATGATTGCTGTTTTTCGGCATTCCGTCCATTATCGGCGATACCATCGCCGTCCGTCATCGTGCATTGTGCATTGTAAATTGTAAATCGTCAAATCACAAATAACAAATAACAAATAACTTCTCCTTTTCTGCGCAATCATTTATTATTAGTGTTGCTTAGCAACGCTTAAGGCGAATACTTGGAGCCTTATATATTTTTAGTTTGATTAGTGGGCGTAAACTTGTTTATAGCCAACTAAGAAAACAAAAATAATAATAAATCTGCGTTTTCTGCGGGTTCTGCGAGAAACAAATCACAAATTGTACATTGTACATCGCCGCTTGCGGCGTCATCATTTTGTAAAGTCGACTTTACATTTTCCTAATTTTCAGCCTTTTATTTGCAGAATATTTGCATACTTAGGAATAATTTTGTATCTTTGTCGCCGAATTGCAATTTAGTATGTCGTGAAGACATTGTTTGTATAACGATTTAGGCCTATGAAGAAAACTTTACTTCTTGTTATTTTTACTCTTATTCTTAGCGTTGGCGCAAAGGCGGACTATGGCGCAGCATACACGATGCAATCTACTTCGTCTATGATGTCGTCGATGGGTTCGTCGCCTCTCAGTAATGGTGGCTATACTGATTATGGTCAGCCGTATGGCATTGGTGCCACATCACCGATGTTCACAGATGGTAACGACAGCGGTTCGTCTATGCTTGACGATGATGATGACGACCCTGATCCTTGGGATGACCCCCGTCAACCTATAGGCAACGTATGGTCATTGCTCATTTTCGGCATACTATATGGCGCTTTTCTTGTCTTGCAACGCCACCACCAGCGTTCTTCCTACAGAACACAAAATAGCACGATACTTTAACGATAAACCTCCTTAACTAATAAAAACTATTGCATTATGAAACACAATCTCTTTGTTATAGCACTTTTACTTGCTATCTTCACTCTTTCTGCCTTCACCGCCAAAGCAGACGTACCTGAACCATTAACTTTTACTGCCACTAATGATGCAGCAGCAAAAGTAATGCTCTATTCTCCTCGTATTGTACAAACTTCTACAACCACGACCAATGCGCACAAGAAAATCCAATATAGTTTTGACAAGTTAACGTGGACCAATATAACCTTAGGTACAGCCATAGAGATTCCTGCTGGTTCATCCCTGTACATGCGCGGTATGTGCACAACTGGTATCAATTGGCAAGCAGACAATGACAATCATTATCATTTTCGTATTACTGCGGGATATGTAGAATTAAGCGGAGACCTAATGTCCCTTATTGATTCCACACAACAAGTCACTACTATCCCTTGCAACTATTGTTTTTGGCGTTTATTTTATTCCAACGAAGGAAGTAGTTATACATATAATAAGGCGCGCATTCTTTCTGCTAAGAATCTGCGCTTATCGGCAACTGAATTAAAGCCCTATTGCTATGAACGTCTATTCCAAGCATGTGGAGGTTTGCAAGATGCACCAGACTTAAGTCTTGCACTAAACGTTCCTTCTCATGCCTTCTACTATGCTTTTTATGGTTGCGGTCTAACCTCTCTTCCTAATTTGCCACAAGTAACTACTATTGCAGATAATGGTTATGCATATATGTTCTATGGAACAAAAATCGCAACAGCCTCTAAATTGGTGGCAACACAATTAGGAGAAAGTGCCTACTCATATATGTTTTATGGGTGTAAATCATTGGTCTCGGTTTCTACGGATATGCTTCCAGCAGTTGCACTTCCTGCAAGTGCTTATTCTTATATGTTTTCTAGTTGTACAAGTTTACTAATAGCACCAAAAATTCCTGCGATTGAAGTCTCTACTTCTACTTGTTCAAATATGTTTAATGGTTGTACCGCATTGACAACTCCACCCGATACTCTTTTTGCGAAAACAATCTACTACGGAACTTACAACAAAATGTTTTATGGTTGCTCTGCCTTAACGAAATCTCCTGTTATTATGGCAGAGGAATTGGCTTATACTAAAGAAAAAGTGGGGTGCATGAACTCTATGTTCTACAATTGCAGTAGTTTAACAAGCATCGAAGTCCGCTTCAAAGAATGGAGCACAGCAAGCATTAGTTCTTCGTATATCAATTATCACCCAACAGGAAATTGGATGTATGGTACAACAAAAAATAATTCGCGCATATTCTATGCTCCTTGCGAGTTACCGGCATCCTCTCGGGGAGATCATACCATTCAAACAAACTGGACATTTACGTGTTTCCCTCTCTACACCATTAAAGCCAATGGTGGCACTTGGGATGGAAATACGGACATTGCCGATCGTGTTATTCGTGGTGGGAACTTGCCATCAAGCGAACTTATTACACCACGTTGGACAGATGATTCCAAAGTTTTTGACCATTGGAATACAAAGTCTGATAACTCTGGTGACAATCTCGATTTTGCCAATCAACCGGCAGAAAACACTACTTACTACGCTATTTATAAATCAGCCTCTGCATCAAATGTTACTTTCCACACAAATGAAGGGCAATGGAGTGATGATAAAACCAACACAGATCGTACCATCAGCATTTCACTTTCTACGATTATCCCGCAAGTAGAACGTGACGGATACACGTTTGTTAAGTGGAATAGTGAAGCCAATGGTTCTGGCGATGAGTTTACACCTATTGAACCAGTAAGCGATTACTATGCCATTTGGACACCAGATCTTACGTTTGATGTAGCAACGAATAATGCTCATTGGGAAAGCGGTTCTACGGATAATGCCATCAAAACAGCACTTAATATAGAGACGCTTCCTTTAGCACAAAAGAGCGATTACACATTTGTGTGTTGGAACACGCAAGCCGATGGCTCTGGCGCTAATCTTGATATGGATAATCTCCCTATTGTTCCTACTACGTTCTATGCGATATTTACTCCTAATTTTACATTCGATGTCGCTACGAATGGAGGAACTTGGGACGGAACAAATAGTGCTGATAGCGTTCTCTCTACCATCAACGAAATACCTGTTGCACACCGCAATGGCTATTCGTATCGTTGGAACACACAAGCCAATGGTAATGGTGATGACATCAATCTTCTATCTTTACCTACAACACCTACAACGTTTTATGCCGTCTTTAGCGAAAATACTTATACCTTCAATGTAGCCTTAAATGATGCTACATGGGACGGAGAAGATAATACCAACCGCACCTTTACTACTACCGAATTATTGGCTTTACCAATGATTCCTACAGCACAACGAAATGGAGAAGGAGTTTTCGCAGGATGGAACACATCATCTTCTGCTACTTGTAATGAACTCGACCGCAACAATCTACCGGCTGTTTCTTCGACGTTCTATGCTGTCTTCCGAATGATTGACTATCTTACAATCATAGCAGAAACAAATAATGTACAAGTTGGGACATATTACGTTAATGCATCTGTTCCTTTCAATATGCAATATAGTTTGGATGGTGGTAGCACATGGAATACTGTTCCAAACTCCCGAAGTTCCTTCTGCACACTCCAAACAGGTGAGAATGTTCTGATAAAAGGCGTAAACTCTAAAGGAATCAATAGCAAAGAAAATGGAGCAGACTATATTAGCAACAAGTATCTACACTTTACTATTTCAGGTAATGCCTCTCTTAAAGGAGATTTAATGACTCTTATCACGGGAGACGATACACCTACTACTGAAATTCCTAACGACTACACGTTTGCAAAATTATTTGTAGAGTGCGACATTGTTTCAGCAAGTGGATTAAAACTATCTGCAACAACCTTAAAACGCGGATGCTATGAAATGTTATTCAATAGTTGTAAAAAAATGGTAGATGCACCCGTTATATCTGCTGTTGATACTATTCCTGCATCTGCATTTAAGGGTATGTTCCAAGGCTGTTCTTCACTCGTAAATGCGCCTAAATTGCCGGCAAGACGTTTGGGCAGTTCTGCTTACGAACAAATGTTCTATGGTTGCGTTGCATTACGTTCTTTGGAAGTCGGTTTCTTCGCATGGAGCAATGAATCTGTAGGCTCCGACTATCCTACCTACAATTGGATGTACAATGTACCTAATACCTCCGATTTCGTATTTCGTGCGCCTTGCCACTTGGACGTTACTTCTACCAATGATGTGAGCCACACCCTATCCGATTGGACGTACGAATGCATACCGTATGATACTATTATTACGGCTAATGCTACTACCGGTGAACTGCCTACTCTATCGAATATTACGGTAGCCGATGGCGTTACCCTGACCATGAACGAAGACTATGCCGCTACGGATATTACTATTCTTGGCGGTGGTAAGATGGTCGTTTCGGACGGAAAAGCACTTACAGCCCACAGCATCACGCTCCAAGGCGGAGCATACGATGGTGAAGCCTACCGCTTTGTGTACCCCGAATTAGAAGTAAATGGTACGATTCAAACTGCAGAAGGCACACCTACACCTATGACGTATAATCACCTTCTTAATAAAGCGCAATACTACACAATGGCAGTTCCTACCAACGTTAATGCTAAAGAGGTTTTGTATCCTGATGGCGTAGGTGCTCCTTACAAAGTACAAACCTACGATGGGGCTGCACGCGCAGAATATAGTACTACAAGAAATTGCTGGGTAGATGTGTGGAACAAGTATAATCCTTTCGACCCTGCTACTCCTGACGTTACCTTCGAGGCAGGACGCGGATATACAGTATTCTGCAAACCACAAGCAGGTGTATATTCGCCGTTATCCTTCCCTATCACGATGGATTTCCGTGAAGAAGGAGAGGCTGCCGAAAAGACTATCAGCGTTTATGGCTATGGTTGCACCGATGGTATGCCTGCCGACAAAACCAAATCGGGTGACGTGGGATGGAACGTTTTAGGCAATCCTTTCCTCATGAGTTTCGGCGGTGACGATTACCTGTCCCTTGAGACAACTACTGGTACATATCCTATTTTATATGTCATAATGCCTAACGAGAATGGAACGTATTATCAAGTTGAACTGCTGAGCAATATATCTATTCCGGCATTCAACAACTTCTTCGTACAAATCTTCAACGATGGCGACATTCATTTCGTACGTGGCAACAAAGCCAATAATGCTCCACGTCGCGCTACGATGGCTTCTGATGTGGCTGCCTTTGGTGTTCGCGTAGAAGATGCTAATGGCTCGGCTGACCGTTTAGGTTTCTTCCTTAGTGATGACTTTACCGATGAGTACGACCCCTATTACGACTTGTCGAAATGGCAAAATAGCGGACTTAATCTCTACGCTAAGCATGCAGGCGACAACCTTTCTATGATGGCGGTTAGTCCGGCTACGATGGAAAATGAGATTCCGCTGACGCTTACTATTCCTGCTACGGGACGATATACGTTCTCGTTAGTCGATGAGTGGGCACGCAATCTCTGGGCTTACGACCATATCTACTTGTATGATAAGACAACGGGCGTCACTACCGACCTTACTGTAGAGGATTATGCGTTCTCCGCTTCGCAAGGTACGTCCGCAACACGCTTCGTTATCTCTGCCCACAGAAATGAAATGCCTACCGGCAACACCATCGTTTCCGATCATAAGGAGGATCAAGCGAAACCTATCAAGTACATCGAAGATGGCAAACTGGTTATCCTCCGCAATGGACTTCGCTACGATGCTAACGGGCATTGTTTAGAGTAAAGATGATGGTCTTCCGAGAATCATGAGATAAAAATTTGCTTTTTTCTTGCATATTCCAAAAAAAAGCAGTACCTTTGTGCCACATTTACGGAAATAATAAATCTCATATACAATGAAGACAAAAACTATTATGCGTATCTTGCTTGCTGTTGCAGTAGTCGTTATGGCATATTTCTGCATCACGAGCGTTGTTACACCTATCAAATTTGAGGAGAAGCGTGCTCAACGCGAAGTCGCTGTTATTAAGAATCTGGTGAGCATTCGTACTGCTGAAGCCGAGTTCCGTGCTATCAATGGTCGCTATACCGCTAATGCCGATTCTCTGCTTATGTTCCTAAAGACTACCCCGAAAAAGGAGGTTATGAAGGAAGGTTCCCTTACGGATAAGCAATTGGAAGCTGGTCTTACCGAGCATAAAGCGGTCAAGATTATGCAGAATGCCAAAAAGAAAGCCCTGAGCATGAAGAACCTCTCGTTCGAGAACGATAGTGCCCTTTACGCATATATCTGGGAAAATGATAAAGAGGTAAAGAGCAATGGATTGAGCGGTTTCCGTCGTGATACCATCATCAAGAATATGATTGAGACACTCTACAAAGGCGAATATACAGTAGAGACTATCGACCAGATTATGCTCATTCCTTATACCGACAATCAGCGCTTCGAATTGGAAGTGAACGATACCTACACCACCAGTCAAGGCATTCGCGTTCCTTTGTTTGAAGCACGTGCTCACTACAACACGTATTTGGCTGACTTGGACGACCAAGAGCGTGTGAACCTTATTGATAAGGAGGAGAAATTGGAGCACTACCCGGGCTTGAAGATTGGTGATATCACATCGCCAAACAACAACGCTGGTAACTGGGAATAATACATGTTATTATGCGAATAATATCTGGTACATTTAGGGGGCGCCGATTGGTGCCCCCTAAAAATATCACCGCACGTCCTACTACCGACTTTGCTAAGGAGAGTCTATTCAATCTGCTGAATAACCGAATGGACTTTGAGGACGTGGAGATGCTTGACCTCTTTGCAGGAACAGGCGGTATAGGCTTGGAGTTTATCAGCCGTGGAGCACGTGAGGTCACGGCGGTGGAGTTAGCGCATACACAGCAGAACTTCATTATTGCAGCCTGCAAGCAGTTGGGTATCCGCAATCTCAATCTTATTCGTGGAGATGTGTTCAAGTTTATTCGCGCTTGCGACCTTCAGTTCGACTTTATCTATGCTGATCCGCCTTACGCCTTACCTGCCTTACCTACCCTGCCCGACCTCATCTTCCGCACAGAAGCCACATCGGAATCAGCACACCCAATCGCTTTACTGCGCGAAGGGGGGTGGTTCGTCTTGGAACATTCACGCGACAACGACTTTTCCACCCACCCGCATTTCGTAGAGAAACGTGTGTACGGAAGTGTTAATTTCAGTTTCTTTCAGTAAGCGATCCGCCCTTATTCGATGTAGGTTTCCATGATACTTGCTTCTGCCGATTTCGGCTCAAGGCGTATATCATTTAGCGTTGCTGGCAGCAGCACGCACTCCCCTTCTTTGATGCTGACACTTTGCTGTTCTGCATCGGCGTCCAAAGCATGTATCACAGCCTCGCCTGCTACACAAAGATAAATTACCATCGAATCCAGCGGAGCATAATCTCTTCCTATCGTAGCGGTAATGCGAATAATATTCGTAGTAAAATGCTCATCGCGTAGCAGATTTGCCGACGCATTAGGTTCGCACTCGTAGGAAGTAAGCGGGCTTTCCGTTGCCTTCCAGTCAAGCACCTGTATCGCTTTCTCTACATGTAGCGGACGCAACTGTCCATTCTTGTCAGGACGGTTATAGTCGTATAGACGGTATGTCAGGTCGCTACTCTCTTGTATCTCTGCCACTTTCGTTCCTTTGCATAGAGCATGCACTCTACCGGCAGGAATCGCTATTACATCGCCTTTCTTCACCGGCTGACGACGCAGCAACTCTTGCAACGTTGCATCAGCAAGGCTATCTCGCACCTCTTCTTCAGATGTATCTTGACTAAAGCCCGAAACCACCTGTGCGCCCTTCTTGGCGTCCATTACATACCACATTTCCGTCTTTCCCAACTGTTCCTCCGCTTCGGCTTGCTCATCGTTAGGGTGAACCTGTACACTCAAATCGTCTTCCGCATCTATCACTTTCAGCAGAAGAGGAAAGTAATTTCCGTATCTATCATACACTTTTCCCCCTACCAACTCGTCCATATAGGTTTCGAGCAAGTCGTTTAAGTCGTTGCCTTTAAGGTAACCATTTGTTACTACGGACACCTCATCGCCATAGCCGGAAAGTAGCCATGCCTCCTGTCCCCAAACCTTTGGCTTTACAATAGAAGAAAACTTTAACGGATACATACCATCAAATCACAAATCACAAATCACAAATCACAAATAATCAATCATCAATCTTTCTCAAATGCTTCTCCCAATTCCAAGCAGAGAGCAACACATCTGCGGTCGGAGTATCGGCTTTCCAGCCAAGCACTTGATTTGCTTTAGCAGGGTTAGCCCACACTTGCTCAATATCGCCTTCGCGACGTCCTACTATCTCATACGGTATCTCAACGCCCGTCACTTTGATAAACTCATTCACGATTTCGAGCACCGACAACCCACGCCCTGTACCTAAATTGAATACCTCTACTTGGTCTTGCGCCTTATGTTTGAGCATTCTATCAATAGCCTTTACGTGCGCTTTCGCCAAATCTACCACATAGATATAATCGCGGATACAAGAGCCGTCTGGCGTATTATAATCGTTACCAAACACGCGCAACATCGGGCGCAAGCCTGCTGCTGTCTGTGTTACGAAAGGCAGCAGATTGTTGGGAACGCCATTCGGTAACTCACCTATTTTAGCACTTGGATGTGCGCCTATCGGATTAAAATAGCGCAAAATGGTAGCATGTAGGTCTGGAGTAGCGTGCGCCTCGTCACGGATTATATCTTCGTTGATTTGCTTGGTATTGCCGTAAGGAGATAAGGCAGGCTGAATCGGAGCCGCTTCATCTACAGGAAGGTGCGCAGCATCTGGCTGACCATATACGGTACACGAAGACGAGAAAACGATATTATGCACATCGTTCTTATTCATAAGTTCGAGTAGGTTGACCAACGAACCTACATTATTGCGATAATATAGCAGAGGCTTCTCTACGGACTCTCCCACAGCCTTCGAGGCTGCAAAGTGAATAACACCCGCGATATTGGGATAATCGGTAAACAGCCTTCCAAAGTTCACGTAATCCAAACAATCTACATTGACGAAATCAGGACGGCGACCTACGATAGCCTCTATGCCGTCCAATACTTCGATATTCGAATTGCTGAGATTGTCCGCTATCACTACATCGTAGCCTTGCTGCATCAGTTCTACTACGGTATGCGAGCCTATATATCCGGTACCACCGGTCACTAAAATTCTGTTACTCATTGTTCTACTCTTTACTGATTACGCCAATTACGGCACATTAAAAAAGTTTCTCCGGATAAACGCCCTGCTTAATCAAAGCGTTCAGTTTCATCACCACTTGCGGACGGTCTTCTGCATAAGTTACGCCGAACCATTTAGACGGTGTATCCAGCACACGGCAAGTGGCTTTGCCTGCTACAATCAAATCATTAACCAAAGTAGGAATATAAAATTCCTTCTTCATCTCCTGCCCGTATTGCGAGAGGAATGCCTTGAACGCCTCCTCCGTATGGCGGAAATATTCGGGTGTGAAGCCCCACATATTCATAGATACCGGCGTATTAGGAGCGAGTTCTACGTCCTTGCCTTCCTCGTCTTTGAAAAGAATATGTCCTCCTACTTCCTCTATACTCGTACGCTCTACCACATCGGTTAGATAACCTTGCGTATCGGTGGAGCAGACACCACGACTTACCGTACCATTCTCGCTCAACGTATTAGCCACGCGATAGCCTATCATACAGTATTTGCCCTCTGTCCCCTCAATACTTTTGAGATAATCAGCCAATACTTGGAACGACTCTTTACCGTAGAAATCGTCGGCATTGATGACGGCAAAAGGCTCGTTGATACATTCTTTTCCCATTAATACAGCATGATTGGTTCCCCATGGCTTGGTACGCTCCGGATTATAGGTATAGCCTTCCGGCACCTTGTCTAACGATTGGAAACAAACCTCGCAGGGCACCTTATCTTGATATTTCTTCAGTACCACACGACGGAAGTCGTCCTCAAAATCTTTACGAATTACAAAAACAATCTTGCCAAAGCCGGCACGCAAGGCATCAAAAACACTATAGTCCATGATGGTTTCGCCATTAGGTCCAAGACCATCAATCTGCTTCAGTCCTCCATAACGGCTGCCCATTCCTGCGGCTAATACAAAAAGAGTTGGTTTCATATAGTTTTATTATTTAATTATCTACATTTTGAATCACTAACCGCGCTGTACGGCGCGTGAGTTGGCGAAGTAAGATAGTACGATTACGCGATTCTTGTTCTAAAATCTCAGGCGATGTACCACGTATCGTGAGCAGACTAAGATTCTCGTTATAGGTAACACGGAAATCTTCAGCCAACTGCTGCAAGGCTTGCGCCACATACCGCGTATTATCCACACATACCGAGATGGTTACCGCGGACGACTGAATCAATGATACTTTTAGATGATTGCGTTCGATGATGTCGAAGATATGAGTCAGGCTCTCTTCCAGCACAAAGGCAAAGTCCTTTGGACGAACCGTAATCAAAATTTGATTCTTACGCCAAATATACACAGGCACATCAATAGGGTGCGCTGTCGTAGCATGAATCACAGACCCCTTTGCCGTAATATCCCCAAACGGACGGACATACAGCGGTATTTGCTTATTCTCAAGCGGACGTATCGTCTTCGGGTGAATAATCTGCGCACCTGAGTAAGACAATTCTACAGCATCATAATACGTAAGTTCGGGTATCAGCACCGTATTATCCATCAGACGAGGGTCGGCATTCAATATACCCGGAACATCTTTCCATATCGTCACAGACTCTGCGTCCAAGAGATTCCCCAGGATAGCGGCAGTATAGTCGGAACCTTCACGCCCTAACGTAGTACGTCTTCCATCTTTCGTTCCGCCTAAAAAACCTTGCGTTACTACTACTCGTTTACCTATAACCTGCTCTCTCAACAGCGATTGCGTATCTGCCATGTCCACTTTTGCATCACGAAACGTAGCATCGGTCCGTAACACATCTGGAATATAGAGCCAACTATTATCAATACCCTTTGCGTTAAGGTACGCACTTATAATATGGGTTGAGATAATTTCTCCGCAACTTACGACTTGGTCGTATAGTTCATCATAGTCAGTCCTTACATACGCCTTGAGTTGCTCCCAAGACACCCAATTCTCGATAGCGAGTGATAAGTTCAAATCGCGAATAATATCAACGTGGTACGAAAGCACATCGCGCCATTCGCTTTCCGCCTTGTTGATGTCGTTATTCCATAATGCTTCCGCTACTCGCTCCAAAGCGTTGGTGGTTTTGCCCATGGCAGATACTACCACAACAATATCGTCTCCCGATTGGGAAACGATATTTGTCAAGTTACGAACGCCTTCTGCGTTTCTGACAGAAGCACCACCAAACTTATAGATTTTCACTGCGGATTACATATTTGCCATTCTCATGGCGGTAGCAGCACCTTCTATTCCTTTATTGCCTAATTTTCCTCCTGCCCTATCCAGAGCCTGCTGACGGTCCAACGTAGTCAATACCGAGAATATTACGGGAGTGATTGCCTTGCTATTCAGCATCGTCACGCCTTGTGTAACCGATTGACAGACGTAATCGAAATGAGGCGTATCCCCTTTGATGACACTACCAATTACGATAATCGCATCATAATGAACAGCCTTCTCATTATATTCCCGTCCCTCTATCAAGCGAGCGGCAGCATAAGTGAGTTCTACGGTACCCGGCACATGCTGTACCAAGATATTTTCTTCCTTCACGCCATGCTCCATTAAGGTCTTGATAGCGCCTTCAGCCATAGCATACGTGATATCCGAATTCCAGTCTGCGACAATCACAGCATAACGTTGCTTACAAAGCACGTCTGCACATGGCAGCAGGGAAGTATCATATTGGGATAAATCAACCGTCATACTACCTTATTCGGCGTCAGCAATAGCGATATATTTGTCAATGTCTTGTGCTTCTTGAGAAGTAGGATAATCAGCCTTAATCGACTCAAACACCTTCTTAGCAGCACGTTTGTTCTCCATCTTCAGGTAAGCAAAACCTGCTTTCTTCAAGCAGATCGGAGCAATCAAATCGTTGCCCGATTTAGCAGCCGATTCAAATGCTTTAGCAGCCTTGCCATATTCCTGCATCTCTACATACGCATTGCCTAATAATTGGCGGGCAGCAGGATCAATCATAAGATCCTTTGCGGAGAAGCGTTTTAAGTAGGTAACAGCACTTTCCATATCGCCCATTTGATAGTAGCAGATACCTGCATACAGAGCAGCCAATTTGCCTGCTTGGAACGAACGATAACTATTTGCAATTTCCTCAAAGCCAATGCACTCTGCATCATCGCCATTGAGCGCTTTCTCAAAATCGCCGTTCATGAAATAAACGACTGCCTTCGCATTTTCATTGTTTGCCTCGACGCCTTTTGGCTTAATGACATAGTTGTTAAGAGCTATGATGCCTAAAATTACGACCACAATAGCCGTTACAACCCAAGTCAAGATGTTTTGGTGTTCCTCAATCCATTGACCTGCAGTAGATAAAGCCTCGCCTACATTTTCGAGTTGCTCATCTTCTTTCTTAAAATTTTCTTTTGCCATAGTATAAAAGTATTAAAATATATTACTTATTTAGGAATTTTTCTCAATCTTGTGCAAAGGTACTACTTTTTTTCCAAATGTACAAGACTTTCTGTATTTTTAGATAAAAATATCTAATATTGACCATTTATGACATTGCACCATCTACTCGAATCACCTGACCGGAGATATACGAAGACATATCTGACGCCAAGAAAAGTGCAACCTTAGCGACCTCCTCCGGTTGTGCGCCACGACGCAACGAAATACGGCGAACAAAGTCTTGTTTTACCTCTTCAGGCAAAGCCTCTGTCATCTCCGTAAGCACATACCCCGGCGCAATGGCATTGGCACGTATATTCCTGCTGCCTAATTCTTGCGCTACCGATTGGGTCAAAGCAATAATACCTGCTTTCGATGCCGCATAATTGGCTTGTCCCGAATTACCTACCATACCGACAATCGACGACATCGAAATAATCGAGCCGGATCTCTGACGCAGCATATACGGGGAAACGGCATGAATGAAGTTGAACGCAGATTTCAAGTTCACTTGTATCACATCGTCCCAACTCTGCTCCGACATACGTAACATCAGTCCATCATGCGTGATACCCACATTATTCACTAAAATATCTATTTTCCCCCACTCTGAATGTACTTTCTCCACAATATCGTGGGCAGACGCAAAATCAGAAGCATCACCTTCATAGAACAAGCAACGTACACCTTGTTGCTCTATCTCTCGACGTGTAGCCATCGCCTTATCGCCTGCTACCACATCCGTGAAAGCAACATCACACCCCTCTTTGGCAAAAAGTAATGCTATTGCTTTGCCAATACCTTGGGCAGCACCTGTAATTAAAGCCGTTTTACCTTGTAACATCATAATCAATCTTCATTTATAGGAAATACTCCTGTAGGATTCAATATCGTATATTTAGTCATTTCTTGGTTGGACTCAAAGCCAATGCCATGAATAATAGATGTAGCGCGTGTTATCACGATTGCCGAATCTGAATAGACGCGCTCGGTATTCTGATTCCAATACAGTTCGGACGTTTCAAACTGCTCTCCCTCCCGATTTAGCGACTTCACATTTCCTTTCAGTTGCCAGATTTGGGCATCTTCGTTATAATACGCATAATCGGCATCTAAAGAGGCTTGTATCGACAAGTCCTCATCAAACTGCTCCAAGCATATACCCTCCACAAACTCCCAATAGGCAGGTGTTGCCTTATCGTAGATACGCCATGATGGCGCCTTGATACGATAGCGAGTAACGCCGGAGTCGGAAATAAGCGTCATCACATCTGTAGCCTCTAAAACAGGCATAGCAGCACGGTCATGCACAGCGTCAGCACGCAATTGTACATCACGTTGGCAAGAAATACATAAACAAACGAACATCGTAGCCATAACGACTACGATGCCCTTGTGGGTATGATTATCTTTGCAACACATGCAACTATTATTCTGCGATGATGTACTTACGATTAACGGCAAACCGTTCTCTCGTTGATCCAACCACCTACGATAAAGGTGCCACTACCGAATACATCAGGCAAGTCGAAACGCTCCTCTTTCGTTGGGAAATAACGGCTATACGAAGAGATGAGTTTATTAGCATCTTCCGTGCAGGAAGGATCTACTTGTTTAGCCTTTACAAATTGGTCAACAGCAGCCCAGAATACCGTCTTATTCATGATAGCAGCCTTAGCAGCAGGCATATCTTGCGACGAATATGGATGAGAAGAAGCATAGCAGCAACCTATCAAGATATAGCAACGACCTTGATTAGGATTCTCCTCAAGGCTGAGACGAGCCATCGTACGAGCCTCCATATAATTCTTCAGTTTATCCATATTGATATACGCTATCGTATAGAGATAATCTGCTTTGTCGATATCTTCGCCTACCTCTTTCGCCTGGTTCTCTAACGAAATAGCCTGCTCGTAATAACTGATAGCGCCCTTCCAATCCTCTTTCTTCATGCACATCTTAGCGCAACCTACAGCAGACTCCTCTGTCGGTTGGAGTTTGTGGGCATGCTCTGCAGCCATGAAATATACGTCCGATTCTACGCAATTGACACGCTTATAAAGGCGCATTACCTTATTCAGCATATCCAAGTCAGCCACATTCTCACGAACTACCTTATCGTATAATTCGTCCAACTTCTCGCAATTAGCAGCACCCGATTGTGCAAACAGACCATCTACATAATCTTTCTGTTGCCCAATAGCGGTAGCATTCTTATTGGTAGGATCTTTTGCCTGAGTAGCCAAGAAGCCACTTGCTAAGGAATAGTCGGCAATAAATTGCTCGGCATATTGGTTAGGATTGCTTTTGTACAATCCATAAGAAACCTCAACAAACTTCACCAAAACAGATACTTGAGATGCTTCCTTCATACCTTCTACCGACTCTTTCAGCCATGCGTATGCAGGTTGTTTGAGTTCGTCTGCGGTAAAGAATGTGCAGTAGTCCAGACCTTTCTGACCTAAGATATAAGCCTTTGGATAACGTGGATCGTCACCAAAGTATTTGATTCGCTTATCATACATCTCCATGATAAGGTTACGAATACTCTCCTTCTCAGCCTCGTTAGCAGCATTCTCATACTTCCATTCCAGAATCTTCGCACCCTGCGTATAGATAGCCTTGTTAGCGTTAGGACATGTGGAATATACTTCCCACCATGGCTCATATGCGTCAGCAAATTGCTTGTTCTTAACGCTCTCGTTGAAAAGAGAAACATTGATAATACACTCCTCTGTAATTACAGGTTCTGCCTCGTCTTCTACAGGAGTCTGAGCCTGCTGCTCTGCTGCAACGGGGGCGGGATTATTTTTCTTAGGTTTCTTGGCACAAGCCATTGCAGGAATGCCTGCGCAAATCAATAAAGTAAGAATAAGTTTCGTTTTCATGATAATATGAATTTAAGATTAGTATTTATATTTCCGATTCTATTATTGATACTAACAATAAGCGTGCCAAGATGGTTATAAGCGTCGCTTAAAGAACCAGTCTTCCGCTATCGAAGCGTTAATCGTAAGGCGCAAATAGTTTTCCGCTAATGTCTGCTTGCTGCCTCTATGTCCGTACTCGAGCGTGGCATTAAACACCGTGCCGGCATTACGTAACGGCAGACCTACACCCAGGCTAACGGCAATATCTTTCGCTGCAATCTGACTGACATACGCATCTGTCACGTTACACCCCACGCGCCACATCACACGCTCTGCATAATTGCGTCCTTGCGAATTATGGCGGTATTCCGCACCAAAACTATACCGGTTACGGTCGTTAAGCGTACCCGTTTCGCCACTATAGAGGCAAGAGGACAAACATTGGCGCGACCAATCAAAACCTATCGTGAGGCGATTCGCCCAAGTATAACTACCGCCGGCGCCATACATCATTGGCATTTCAAAGCCGTCCGACATTACGTTCACAGTATCCAATAGCGAGGACTCATATTGCACGTAATCGCAATGGAGTTTGCGCTTGTTCTCAAATACACCGCCTAACACAATCGTATGGTCGCCAAAGGTATGAAAGAACTGCGCACCATAACGGAAACGCACGCTACTCGTCTTGAAATACGCCAATTGCGTTACTCCCGTTAGATTCGGTTCGGTAAAAGTAAGCGTCCGCGAATTAGTAGTCTCTCCAAACATATAATACACATTCGCACCTAATGCCAACCAATTGCAGATATTAAAACTCAATCCACCATATACCTCGCTAATTCCTCCTTCGCCGATATACGACTTATTATAATGATAGCCGGAACCGATAGAATCCGCCAAGGTAATATCGTAGCCCACGGCAGAATAAGGTAGTACACCCGCAGAGAAAGCGATATACCGTTTCCAAAGCGGGAATTGAAGTGCCAGATATTCCAAGTTTCCATTGGCTTTGTTGCGCATACCCGATACATCTTGATAGCGCGACCACATCACGCTGGCAGCCAAATCGAACATAAACGTGAGGCTATCACATGCGGTAAACGAAGCCGGTTGTGCCGAGCATATCACCTTATTATTACGCATACCTATACCTACTCCACCCATAGCGCGATAGGTATTAGGGACATTATCGTTCAGTTCGCCATAAGCATAGCGGGAGAACGGAGAAGATGTTCCGTTTTGCGCAAAGGAAATCGTTGCGAGTGCCAATAGACACCATATTATATATATACGTTTACTTGCCATTATATTCCAAAATACAATTAAGTCCTATTAAGACCAAATGCGTCTCATACCGCACTTGCGATTGGATATGCGATAAGATATGAGGAGCATTGCCTCCCGTCAGGTAAGTTACATAATTTTCCACTCGTTCGTCCATCGTACGCATATAGCCTTTTACCTCATACAGCACCCCTCTTACTACGCCTGCGGCGATAGCATCGCGGGTGTTCTTGCCAAAGAGAGGTATCAGTTCATTCTCCTCAATCTCCACACGTGGCAGTTTCTTAGTCATCTGGCTGAGCGCAGTAAAGCGCATCTTCAACCCCGGCGCAATGTTTCCGCCTAAGTATTCGCCTTCTGCCGACACAAAATCGTATGTAATAGCAGACCCCGCATCAATAATCAGCAAATTCTCCTTTGGGCAAAGCGTAGCAGCACCAATAGCAGCCGCCAATCGGTCCTGTCCTAAGGTCTGCGGCGTATCATAACAATTCTTGATAGGAATAGGCGTCAGGTGGTCGAATAGAATAAACTTCTTCGACAAGCGGTTGAGCGCATTCACTATTGCAGGCTCGATATTGATAACCGAAGAAATGATGCTATTCGAAATCGAATATAATGCAAACAGGCGTTCCACATCTGCCGACGAGAACGTCTTGTAGTTGAGGCTACGTACCATCTTACCCTTTGCGTCAAAGAGTGCGATTTTCGTTCTGCTATTTCCTTGGTCAATACAAAGATTCATCGTTCCTTAATTGATTATATTTAGCCTTCTTTATCCTATACTCATCGTATACTCATCGTATACTACTTTAATCCTCTACCATCGAAGTATATAAGAAGCGCTTTTTAGACTTCTTTGGGGTTTTCTCAAACTCGTGTGGATAGAGTTTGATTTTCACAATGGGTTCGTAGGAAGCCAACTCAGCATTCAGTTGTTTGCGGTTCTCCTCCATAGCAGCCTCTAAACCTTCGGCAGTAAGATGTTCGGCATCAACAGCCTCGTAATCGGGACAAACCAGCGCAACTAAATGGTCTTCGTGCTGCAGAACAAGCGACTCCATTACGAAAGGCATATTGTCGAGTTTTGCCTCAATCTCCTCTGGATAGATATTTTGCCCGCTCGGACCTAACAACATCGTTTTGTTTCTTCCTTTGATAAAGATAAACCCGTCCTCGTCGATATATCCTAAGTCGCCCGTTTTGAGCCAACCGTCTTTCGTAAAGGCTAACTTAGTAGCCTCGGGATTCTTATAATAGCCCAACATCACGTTCTCACCTTTTACGTATAATTCGCCTACACCAGAAGCGTCAGGCTTATATACCTTCACCGTCATCAAGCCTTCTAATGCTTTGCCGCAGGAATAAGGTTTGAAATCCTCCCAATGCGCATAACTGATAAGCGGAGCACATTCCGTCATGCCATAGCCGACCGTAATAGGAAATTTGATACGATGCAGAAAATCCTCTACCTCAGCATTCAAAGGCGCTCCACCAATAATCAGTTCCTTCATCATTCCGCCAAAAGCATCTATCAGTTCGGCACGAATCTTACCTAAAATCACCTCGTCCAGATAGGGCACCTTGAGCGCCCAACGCATAGCAGGCGAAGATATTTGCGGAACGATTTGCTTCTTATAAATCTTCTCTAAAATCAAAGGCACAGACAGAACTGCGGAAGGACGAATCTCCTTGAAAGCCTGCAGCAGAATCTTAGGCGACGGCGTACGTCCGATAAAATAGGAATGTCCACCCATAGAAAGGACACCTAAGAAATCTATCGCACAGCCGTACGCATGAGCAAGAGGCAAGAACACCACATGACGACAACCACGGAATACCTCGTGCGTCATTTGCGCAAACTTGACATTGCCGGCCAAGGCATTACAAGGCGTAATCACACCTTTGGAGAAGCCCGTCGTACCAGAGGTATAATTGATACTTGCTACCGCAGAATTGGGTCGCTCGTCGTAATGGACATCTTCCTTCGTAAAGCCTTTAGGATAGGCTTTGGCAAACGCTTTGAGCGCACATTCCCAACCGGCATTCTTCGTTTTGAGACGCGATGCCAACGTGTGGAAATCGGTTAACGAGAAGACGGCTTGCACTTCCTCTATCTGCTCCAGATCCATTGCCTCCCAAATCAAGTCGGTAATAAATAGCAGTTTCGATTCGGAGTGATTGATGATATGCAGGGCATCATTCGCCTTGAAATCTTGCAGGATAGGCACAATGATAGCGCCATACGTCACCGTAGCAAGATATGTAGTCACCCAATTGCAGTTGTTCTTTCCCATCACAGCAATCTTGTCATCTTTCTGAATGCCACATTGCTTGAAAAGGATATGCAATTGCGCGATACGTTCCGCTAATTGCCCATAGGTAAGCGTGTTGGTAGTGCCATAATCGGTAATGGCATCGAGTTCCCAGTTATTACGAAAGGAGTTCTCGTAAATCTTTACAAAGTTATATCTCTCGTCGGTTAGCATAATCCAAAATATTTATTCTCCGATGGGCAATTCTAAAGGGATATTATCCTGCGTGGCAGCCTTCACCGAGATGACGGAATCAACGACAAACTGACTATTTCCGCGCCAAGGCAACGTGCCGAGATAACGTTTCCAATGCAGTTTGATTTGGCGACTGCTGGCATTATTCAGTTGGTCAGCCACACGCTCATCGTCCACCGAGAACTTAAATTCGTTGGACTGCACAGCGGTCTTTCCGTTCTTGCTGTTATAGCCCGACTGAATCATTTTTCCCTCGTAGGTCTTGAAGATAAAGCCTTCCTTTTGGAAATAATTGAGGTCGCCCTCGTTGATTCCCTCGCTATATACGAAGCAGAACTTAAAGAACACAAACGCTGCCAAACCAAGTACTATCACAGCGCCGATAATCGAAAAAACTTTTCCTGATGTCTTCATATTTCGTATGTATTTAATTCGTCTTAAAATGCCACTTTTACCAAATGAGCGTGCAAAGTTACAATAATTTTTTCAATTCTGCAAATATCTGAGCATTTTTACGAAAGCAGTTGTAGCGGCACGGTCGGTAATCTGCTCACGCAATTTGCCTAATTGAAAGCACTCGGCATAGGTTTCCGAGGGGGTAGCCCACGCTATCCAAACTGTACCGACAGGCTTATCTGCCGTGCCGCCATCAGGTCCTGCTATGCCACTGGTAGCGATAGCATAGTCGGTATGAAGAAGGCGACGTACACCTTCTGCCATTTGCCGCACCACATCTTCGCTCACGGCACCTACACGTTGCAAATCGTCGGCACGTACACCTAACACCTGCTGTTTCACCTCGTTGGCATACGCCACGACACTACCTTTGTAGAAAGCCGAACTACCAGCATGCTTATTGAGAAGCGCTGCAATCTTACCCCCTGTACACGACTCTGCCGAAGCGATAGTCTGTCCTCTCTGCCTCAGCAGACGTCCTATCAAAACCTCTAACGGCGAATCTTCCGTGGCAATCACGAACTCGCTTATCAAGGGAAGGAGCGCTTGAATCTGAGCGTCTATGGCTGCCGTATCGGCATCGTAACCACTCAAACGAAGGCGAATCATACCGTCTTTAGGCAGGTAAGCAAGGTGCATATTTTGGGGTAATTGTTCTTCCCACTTCTCAATGCGGATTGCCAAAGCCGATTCGGGAATGCCATATACCATTACGTGGCGATGAACGATATGCTGGGTAGCCACCCCCATCTCAGCAATATGCTGTTGCAGGTACGGGAAGATTTGCTCCTCCATGGCTATCTTCATTTCGTAGGGTACGCCCGGCATGGAAAAGAGCATTTTCGCTTGTCCTGCAACCTTATGGCGGAACACCATCAGCGGGGCGCTACCTACCCGATTTTCCAATATCTCTGCGCACTCGGGCACCAGCCATTGGGTAGCCGTCAGGCGATTGAGCACTTGCGGGCGGTCTTTGTAGAGACGTTGCACATGTTCACGCACGGCAGGGCTCTCTACCGATTGCGTACCGAAATAGTCGCAGAGAACTTTCTTCGTAATATCGTCTTTCGTAGGACCTAATCCGCCCGTAGTCATCACGATGTCGGCACGCTTGAAAGCAGCATCTAAAGCCTCTTTGATATGCTGCGCATCGTCGTGAACGGAAGTAATCTGCTTAAGGGCTATCCCTCGTTCGTTCAAACGTTCCGCAATCCAAGCGGAATTGGTATCTACGACTTGTCCTATCAAGAGTTCGTCGCCTATGGTAATTATTTCACAGTTCATAATTAATTTACAAATTTCCAAATTTACAAACTTACAAATTTACAAATTGCCTATTTGTTGCTTTTTCCACTCGGTAGCGGTCAGTTCCAATTCGTCGTACCAAGCCTGCCCGAAGCGGCGTATCAGCGGCTCTTTGAGGAACTTATACAGGGGCAAATGCAACTTCTTGCCTAATTGCCGTCCGCAGTGGCAGATGTCCCAACGGTGGTACTCTACCCCAATCATTTTTCCCTCTTGCAACGATGTCAGGCGAATCGGGTATAGATGGCATGAGATTGGTTTCTTAAAATCTATCTTCCCTTCGCGGTACGCCTTTTCTATCAGGCAATAGCACCAGCCCTGATGGTCGGTACGCGAGAATACACAATCCTTGTCGTTAACGATGGACGTCACCCGTTCACCACTGGGGTCAAGGTAGGAAATCCCCTGTTTCTCCACCACTTCGCGTGCCTCTTTCGTCATCTCGGGCAGCAGGATCGGAAGAATCTGCTCCACTTTTTGGCACTCCTCGTCGCTAATCGGTGCTCCCGCATCGCCCTCGATACAGCAGCAGCCGTGGCAGACGTCCAAATTGCAGCAGAACTCCTTCTCGAGAACGTCCAACGATACTAATGTATTCTGAATCAAGAACATAGTCCCTCAATAAAAATCTTCAGTCCGATACCTATCAAAATCACGCCGCCTATCAGTTCCACGTTAAGGCGGAACTTGCTGCCCACAAACACGCCAATCAGATAGCCCGCGATGGAAAAGAGGAACGAACCCAATGCGATAATGCTTACTCCTATCCACACCATTTTGGCATACGGAATGAAGATAACGCCTGTAGCGAGGGCATCAATACTGGTAGCCACAGCCAGAACCAGTAGCGTCTTAACGGAGAAATCCGATGCCTTGGAAGTATCGTCCTCTTTCTTGCTCAAACTCTCCACAATCATTTTTCCGCCGATATAGCCGAGCAGCGCCAAGGCTATCCAGCCTGCAAAGCGCTTGAAGAAGAAGGCGAAGACTGTGCCTGCAAAATAGCCTATCAACGGCATTCCGCCTTGGAATAAGCCAAAGAGTACCGCCATCAGCCATGGCTTTTGTCGTTTGGCAAAGACTTCGTGAACATCTACGGCAATACCTTTCGATATACTGACCGCAAAGCAGTCCATCGCCAAACCGATACTAATAAGAATGATACTCAGTATATCCATCGTGAGGAAAAGGCGCCAAAGGCGCATTGTTTACAATACAGCCTGCAAAGGTACTACTTTTTTTCCAAATATGCAAGTAAAAGCAGTTTTTTTAGATTCCTCTCTCTATTACGCACCAATTACGTACAAATTACGTACCGATAACATAACATCAACATAACATCAACATAACATGCTAAAGGTT
>JAKSNN010000014.1 GCA_024399755.1 Paludibacteraceae bacterium
ATAAAACGCTATGCCAGAGAACATATAGAAATCACGAAATATGACGAAGATCCTATTGATATTCAATTTGTAAGTTAAGAATTTGTAAATTAGGCAGGATTATGGCTGGGTGACGCTAAATAAGCGTTCACCCTCCATCTCGATAAAACTCTTCCCTGTACGAGAGATATAGATATCCACCGTTTGACCCATATAAATACGGCGGAAGGCGATGTGGTCTGCGTCCGCAGATACCGGGAAATAATCACCATACGTAAGCGGCAATAACTCATGACGCAAACGACTCAACGTAATCACCTGTTCACGATAGTGCTGCTCGGCATCCGACAATCCCTCAAAGCGCATCATCTTACGGTTGTCAGGGTCGTTGCCTCCCGCAGAGGCTAATTCGTCCCCCTGGAACACACACGGCACACCCGGGATAGTGAAATTGAGCATCTCCAACAAGATAGACTTGGCATAGGCTTGTGCAGAGTCGCCCAATCCTACTTCACGTGTCCAGCCCGCCTCCTTGGCGTCTTCGCTAAAGCGCAAAGCTCCTCCCGCCAATGAAGCGAAACGCGCCTGATCGTGGTTGCCGGAGATGTTTCCCATTGTGTGGTGAGCGCCGTACGTAGCCAACGACTCGCGAATGACACGGTCGAGATTACTCATGTCGCCATCACCCAACAAGACGTGGATAGCCGTAAAATAGATATTGAAATCGAATTGTGCGTTCAGCATACCCGTCTTGACATACGAGTTAATGAGTTCGGGACTGCCATAAGTCTCTCCAATCATCCAAATATGACGGTTCGGGAAACGATTAGCAATCTTCTGCCCTAACAAGCGCCAATAGCACTCTGCGATATGCTTGCAGGCATCATGACGGAAACCATCGAAATCGTAGTTCTCCAACCAATAAAGGGCAGAGTCGGTCATCGGTTCGCAAACGTCCATCCGCTCCAAGTCCAACGTAGGTATATGTACGTCAAACCACGTAGTAAGACGTGCTTCATCGTACAACTCGAAGTTGCGACGTCCGTCCGGCAGAATAGAGTCGGTATGCCACGTAGGGTGCTCCTTGAACGTGGGGGAGTCGATGTGCATGTGATTAGCCACATAATCAAGAATGACGTTGATATTATGCTTGTGGGCAGTAGCCAGCAAGGTCTTGAGTTCGTCGTCCGTACCAAAACGTTTGTCGATTTGCGTGGCGAAAATAGGCCAATAGCCATGATAGCCTGAATAGCGTGTGTAGGTGGCTGTGGAGTCGTACTTGTTTCCGTTGTGGAAGACGTATTTGCCCCATGCGTCCCATGGGTTTTGCGTGATAGGACTAACCCAAATCGTGGTGATACCCAGTTCGTCGAAGAATCCTGCTTCAATCTTCTGCGTGATACCCGCAAGGTCGCCACCCTGATAGTCCACAATATCCAGCACCTCGGGGGAGCGCATCTTCCAATCGTTGGCGGTATTGCCGTTGGCAAATCGGTCCACCATCAGCGAATAAAGGACTTGCGCCTGGTCGTCGTGGCGCGTGAGACGGTCGGCAGAAGTAAGAGGTTTGCCGTTGTCCAACGGCACGAGAATGTCGTTGTAGAGCACCTTACCATCGGTAGCAAAGAGACGCAAGAAATGGCGTCCCATCATGCCTGCATGGGGTAGAGTAACGGTAATAATACCCGCCTCGCTATCGTAGCGGCAGTCGTTGAGACGCTTGTCGTCCAACATCGCCACCATCTGAATTGTGTCGGCAGGTTGAATCACTTTCACCTGAAGTTGGCTATTGCCGTAGGACAAGGTATATAGATTAGGCACGGTAGGCAACGAAGGCAAAATAACAACGTCCTTGCCTGCGCACGCGAGTATATCCAAGGTGTTGCCAAAGAGCGTGGTATCGCCATCAGCAAGCCCCGGGAGATAATCGGTAAGCGCAATCGTAGTGGTGTCGCCCGTACGATGAATAGGCATAATCGGGTTAGATGTCAGACGCGAATGAGGCTGACAAGCGCAAAGCGTAAAAGCGCATAAAGCAAAGGAGAGAAAGTGTTTCATTTGAATTAAGAATTAAGAGAATTTTGAATTATGAATTTTGAATTAAGAGAATTATGAATTAAGAGAGTTTTGAATTAAGAGAGTTAAGAATTTCGTTTAACGGGGTCATCACAAAGTCACGCTCGTTCATCAAAGGGTGCGGAATGGTGAGTTCGGGTGTTTGGATATGCTCGTTGCCATAGAGCAAGATGTCGATGTCAATGGTGCGGTCCTGATAGTCGCGATGAGTAGATTTATGCGTTCTGCCTAAACGTTGCTCGATATGTTGGGTAGCATGGAGCAAGTCGAGAGGCGATAAGGGCGTTTCAATAGCCACACACAGGTTGCAGAAAGTATGCTCGGAGGCAAATCCCCAAGGCTCGGAATAGAAGAAAGAAGACGTCCTAAGGACAGTCCCCACCTCAGCACGCAACAAGTCAATAGCCTGCTGCAAGGTCTGCTCCCTATTGCCGAGATTGGCTCCTAATGACAGAAAAACAAGCATTGGCAGATTCGACAGCAGGTTGGTACGTGACGGAACTTTGCTTGAGTTCAGCCTTCATGAAATGGAACTGACGATCGAGTCGGTCGGTAAGGAAAACCAACGTAAGCACGATAATCGCCCACTTGAGCGTTCCGAAAACAGCACCTAAAAGGCGATTGACAAACCCCAAGTGGATAGCCTTAAGCAGCCGTGAGAAGAGTTTGCCCAAGAGGTTGAGCGCAACGGCAATAGCCACAAAGAGTAGGGCATAGGCGATGACGTCGCAAATGGCTTGTGCCCAACTAACCTGCTGCGCAATCCAATGCGAGAACACAGGTCCCCATATACGTGCGCCTACGCAACCGAGAATGACTGCCAAGATGGCAATCAACTCGGTAACGAGACCTCGCATCAGACCCCGAATGAGCCCGATAAGTAAAGGCAACAAGATAATAGCGTCAAGCCAATTCATTACTTCTTAACGCGCTTCATAGTGAACCATGCCCGGAAAGTTTTCCCCGTAGCATCAGCACGCAAAGCGTCCCAACGCATGGTGTCGTTCTTGATGGAGATGTCCCACCATTCGTAGTCCATACCACCTTCCGTATTCGTCCAACGGCACGCCATCCAATTGCCGTCAACCATGTATTGCCCCTTGTTGGTAGCCACAGGAACCCACTCGTCGTTCTCCCAATTCATATACTGATAAGAGCCGTCAGTGGCATATTGCCAACGATGGTGGTAATCGCCATATTCGCCATTTGAGGAAGCAATACCCTCCCACGTGCCGATAATATCCTCAGCATAGTTGATGTCATCGCTGACACGGCGCAGGGTAATGTCTCCCATACGTTTGCCCACCACAGAAAGCACAGACATGGTCTTTTCGTTAATGGCATTGAAGTGGCTGCGATACGGCTCAATCGTGTTGCCATAAGCGTCTTTACCGCTTTCAACCAAGAAATTGCCGTAGAGATTGTATGATAACGACAACTGATTGTACCACTCGCCACCATGTTCGCCCGCACTGGCAATCGTGTACTCCACTATGCCATTAGGCAGGAACGTATGTACAGACTTGGCGTTAGTAAGCATCGGCGTATTATCGGTAGATTCCGTAATCCATTTGCCGACAATGTACTTTTCAATCTCCTTTCTTGTAGGCGATACGCGACGCAGTTTGAAGGAAGATGTATAGAACGATCCGTCTGCATTCGTGCGGATACCCGTCCAAAGCATGATAGAATCGCCCTGCATCTCAATATCCCACCACTCGCGGTTCATTTTCGAGGAGGCATCGGCTTTCCAGCGGCAAGCAAGGAAATCACCGTCCACGGCATATTCGTTAAGCGTGTTAGGACTTGCCTCCCAACCACCATCCTTTGTAGGATTGAGATATGTATATGTGCCATCGGGGTTAAAGAGCCAACGGTGGTTCTCATCACCATAGCCCCCTTCAACAGAACTAACACCTTCCCATAAACCAATAATGCTTTCCGCATAATCTACCGTGACGCGTTTCCAAGTGCTGACAGGGACATCGAATTGCGGCTGTTTGTTGACAAAAATACGTGATTGGTCCATCATCATACTATCCGCATTGATGTCAAGAATCGTGGAGAGCCACTCAATATCCGTGGAAGAATGATCCCACCAAGTGCTGAGGGTGTTGTTGGTAATTTTATAACTCATAGGTTTGCGTACAAACCAAATATCCTTCCCCGTAACAGGGTCGGACTGACTTGACATAGTCTGCGTACCCGTGCCACCTTTCTCAAATGTATAAACGGCACATTCGTTGGTGGGAACAGGGATATTGTTCGTGGTATAGATTTTCCACTTACCCATAATGTTCGCTTCGATTTCGTCTTGCGAGATAGGGTCTTTCTTATCTGTGTTGCAACTTGCAAGTGCAACTAAAGCCAAAAGCGGCAAAAAATAGCGTTTCATAGCAATAAAGATATTTGTTAGTTAGTTTAGATTAACGATGGACATACTCCATTGGAATCCATGGCGTTCCGTCTTCCTTCTGTAAATCAAGGTCGCTAAGGTCGCAAATAGAGATAGTCCATCTCTCTGGTTTAGGACTACGACCGCCATTATCCATGTAATAACTGAGCACGCCCTTCACGCTACCAGAGAAGTCCGGACAATGGAGAATACCCACTTGCGTGGTCCATGTGTTTCCATCATATACATAGCCTATGGTGCGCTCGTTATCAGTATAGATAACGTCGTCGCGCTGCCAGCCTTGCTGCTGTTTGGTTTCGCTCACACGTACGCAATAGGATTGTTGCTCAAGCATAGCAATGAGGTAAGGTGTACTTGGCGTTTCCATTTGTAAGGAGTCAGCAGGGAAGACCTCGCCATCGTAAGCACTACCAGCACCAGGCAAGTAGTAGTGGGCTTCCCTCGCATATTCCGACATCGAAACGCAGATGAAATTGCCAGACTCGTCCATGACAACACGCGATTGCGGGTAGTTCATATTATTGGTAGTAGGCGCAAAGACATTGGCGTCGGAGTCGTCGGAAGGGTCACCTGTTGTGCAATTATTGAAGGTTTCGTTTTCCACATCGTAACTTTGACCAGTATAGTGGATATTCTCAATGCGAATGAGTTTGCCGTCTTCATGACGTACCGCAATAGGATCGTATGAGGCTTTGATTTCGGGAATCGTCATTACATCATATACCAAGCGAGATGAATCGGGTCTGCCGATATAATGAGTAGCTGCACGGAAACGTGCTGCAGGAATACGCCCCGGTGCCCAACCTACTTTTTCCTCAGCCTTGTTGGCATTGATGTTGTTGTTGTAAGAAGGTACGCAGAGTTGTACTTGGTTGGCATATCTGCCGATGGCAAAGCCGTTGCAGCGAATCAGAATTTCTTGTCCACGTGGATATTGACCCGAGATAGAACCCGCATCTACGCTGATACGAAGGGCTTGCTGTTTGCCTTCAACGATTTGTTGCAGCACCAGCACCTTGTAGAAGTTTCCTCCGTAGTCGTCGGTAGCCACACGTCCACGAATATAAATACCTTCGCCATTAGAGGGCAAAGTATCAATGGAGAAAAGATACGTGTCGCCACCATAGAGCGCACGAGTACGATAGAGATTCGAATCAATGCAGTTGCCTTGTTCGGTCATATACGTATCGACAAAGTCGTTCAGGTTATACACCTTTCCGTCTTGCGTCAGTTCAGCCACTTGCTCCTCAGTAAGGAAGAAACTATCCTCCGAAGGAGCGTTAGGCGTGCAAGCGGGTAGAGCAGAGACAAGCACCACAACGAGTACTACGCCCAGCATGTTCATAAGATATTGTTTGCAATTGATGTAGTTCATAAATGCTTCCTCCTAAATTAGAATTTGTATGTAATGGTTAAATAGAAGTTTGTTCCCCACGCATAGTAGTATTTAGACGGGAACTTCCAAGCGTTAGCCGTGATGACGGAATTAGCCGTTTTGTCGGTTTCGCCCTGCTTGGTAGCACGAGGCAAACGCGCCTGTTGGTAACCACCCGTCTTGAAGTGGGTGTTGTTCGTGAGGTTGGTAACGTTAAGGTTGATACTCAACGACTGACGGTTCGGCAAGTAGATAAGTTTACCAATGCTGGCGTCGATAATGAAACGATTGAGCGGATTGGTAGCCGAAAGCGACTCCTGATCGGACATCAGGTTATATGGATAAACCAACTTTGGCGTGCCATATTCGTCACATACAGGTTGATTATTTCCGTCCATCTCAATAGCGTTAGCAGTAAGGTAACTACCATTTACGACTGTTCCGTCAGCACGTTGACCCGTATAAAGACCTTTCATGCGACGTGATGGAGCGAAATCCAAGAAGTTGTGGTCGAAATAACTAACAGTAACGTCAGCAAACCACATCTTCGGGTGGAAGAAACTGAGTTTGAGGCTGGCATTCACTTGCGGACCTGTAGCAACACGCAGCCCTTTTATCATCACGCTGTCGCGTGTTTCGTAAATAGGCTTGTTGTAGATGTCTTGTGCGAGCGACATTCCATTCTCGGCAGAGGTAACGCAATAGGCATTATCCGTGTAGCGGTAATCGCCTACGCTGAGAGCAGGCGTGAGGGTGAAGTAGGTGCCTAACTTGAAAGCAGCAGCAGCCTCGATACCACAATGACGACGATTGATACCCGTAACGGATTGATTGACAAAAGTACGAGCCTCGTCATCGTAGTAGCCGTTCAGTTCCGTTCCGTTCCAGAAACGAGAGTAGAAAGCCGTAACACGACCGCGTACGAAAGGATAGTTGAACTCGTAAGTCAGGTCTCCACCCACCATCTTTTGCGAAGCAGCATAGAAATCGACAAGCGATTTCGCATTATCGTGAATATAGATATTCTCTATCGCGCGATCGTGTACACGCGGAGATATATAGGCGTCACGTCCGAGAGGTGCTATCGTTTGTGCAATAGCGTTGATTTTCAATTTATTACGACCATTGATTTTGTAGTTGGCACCAATCTTAACGGCGGGGTCAACGAAGTGATGCCACGTACCATTCAGGTAATCAGGGCATTGACCTTGCTGAATACGAAGGTAGTCGTTACCGATACCGAGATAGCGCTCCGCCTCAGCAGGATTAAGCGCTGCCAGATAAACGGCACGACCGTTAATCATATTCGTAGAGCGCATCAAGTTGGTGTAGGTGAATTGTGCTGCGTAGTAGAAATCAACACTTTGCCAATTCCATTCGTTTTGCAACCAGATTTTCGCTGTGGACATGTTCACGCGATAGTCGTAGCCAAATTTGTCGCCTTGCTTTGCATTTTTGGCTTGGAAACCATTTTTATTCCATGCTTGCAAGTCGTTCTGCATCACGTAGTTAATCTCGCTTTGCGTCATTTCGATATTCGTGGCTAACTCCTTAATATCACGGTCTGCAAAGGGGTCAACGTCAATCCATTGGTTGCCACCAAGCAAGTCGTCAACCGTCTTGAAATGAATGCCTTGCGATTGCTTGAGTTCCAAGCCAGTGGTAATCTTCAGGTGGTCGAATTGTGTATTCTGGTAGTTGATATTTGCCATGCCCTCTTGAATGTCGTTGTGACGACGCTCTTGGATATAACGTGCGGAAGCCGTTGCGTCCATGGCGTTATTGGCATAGTTGGCAGCATAAATAGCGTCCCAATCGATTTGCGTAGTCTTGTTATCACGCTTTTGCCATAGTTCAACTAACGCATTGTAAGAATTGATGTCGATAGACGGACCGAGGTTCGTACCGTCGGCTCCGATATGCCCTTGTCCAAGCGCTTGTCCGTTGAGGTCAGCACCAATGAAGTTACCATATCCGTAATGGTTGCCTGTCGGGTTCTCGCCCCACAGGTCGTAGAGTTGCTTGGACGAAGCAGCAACGATTTGACCGTCCCAAAGGAACGATGGTAAGTTGCGATAGTAGTCAGGACGCGGATCAGGAGCGTTGAAGAACGTAAGAGCCGAATTGCTGTAGAAAGAGTAGTGGTAGCCTCCTGCAATCTTCAGCGTGTTAGCATCGTCAATTTTCCAATCGAAACTAATGATTGCCGTCGGGTCATACGATTTCACAACACGGGAATTGCGTACTTTGCCGTCCTGGTAGCCCCAATAGGGGTTGTAGTTGATAGAACCTGTCAGGTCGTACGCCTCTTGTGTAACTGCACCCGATTGTCCACGCATCGTAGGCGCACCAAAGGTGATGATAGAAAGGCGTTTGGTATTGTTCCAGTTGCGTTCAGCAGAGAAGAAATAGCCCAGAGAGTTATATTCAATACCCTCGCCAATGATTCCCTTATGGTCGATATATGGCGAGAAACGATATGCAATCTGTCCCATGAAAGCCCAACCATTATTGAGTAAACCGCTGGAATACGTGATGTTAGCACGTGCCTTGTAGTTACGATTCGTACCAGCAACACCTACTTTCCAACCTTGCGCGTAGCGTGTAGCACTTTGCAGGTAGTTGGTAGCATTACCCAATCCGCCAAAGGTGAAATTGGTTGCCTCGATAGGATTGACCACTTCTTTGTAACGTGTAGCATCGTTCAAACCGCCCATAGCGGAGAAATTGAACTGCCCACGTTCCGCAGAGTTGAACGAGATACCGTTGATGTAGTTCTGCTCAAACGTCTGTTCGTAACCACGGCTGCGATAACGTGCCGTTGACCAAGCCCAAGAAGTCGTGCTGTTGAAGACATCCTGACTTGCCGAGGAAGCCGATGCCTGAGATTGCGATTTACCCTCGTCATCGTTGAGTTCGTTCTCAGTCAAATTCAGGAGCACTTCCTCCTTTGCTTCCGTTGCAATGTCCTGCTGCAAGGCAACAGGAGGCATTTGAGTAGTCGTTCCTTCCGCAAGTTGTACTAACTCGATGGTGGAAACATAACCAGCGGCTTCGATGATAACTTCCTCATCTATAGCCTCTAAGTAGAGTAACGAGAACTCACCTGCTTGGTTAGATTGCGTTGTGATGTTTTGGTTGGCTAATGTGATTGTTGCGTTTGCAATAGCCTTGTTGGTCGTGGCATCCGTAACGGTTCCCTTGAGTGCCGTCTGTGCCCACGTCAACTGTGCCAAGCAAAGTGCAAACAATACAAATTTTAGTTTTTTCATACTTTAATATGGTATTGATGTGTATATCTTGTAATTAGAATTCTGCTGTTTTCGGGGTACGCGGGAAAGGAATGACATCGCGGATATTCTGCATACCCGTTACGAACAACATCAGCCGCTCAAAACCTAAACCGAATCCTGCGTGCGGGCACGAACCGTATTTACGTGTATCCAAATACCATGTCATATCTTTCATAGGGATATTACGCTCTTCAATCTCGTTCATGAGTTTGTCGTAACTCTCTTCACGGACACTACCGCCAATAATCTCACCAATCTGCGGGAAGAGAACATCCGTTCCTTGTACGGTCTGACCACTCTTGCCGTTGTAGCCGCTTTCTTTCTCGTCTATCTTCATGTAGAAAGCCTTGATAGCCTTCGGATAATTAGTCATGATAACAGGACGTTTGAAATGCTCCTCTACCAGATAACGCTCATGTTCCGAAGCCAAATCATCTCCCCATTCGCAAGGGAACTCGAACTTATGTCCGTTCTTGATGGCTTCTTGCAAGATGCGGATACCCTCCGTATAAGGCAGGCGCACAAACTCGGCATTGATAATGGATTCCAAACGTGCAATCAGCCCTTTGTCCACAAACTGATTGAGGAATTCCAAGTCGTCACGGCAGTTATCAAGAGCCCACTTGACACAGAACTTAATAAAGTCTTCCTCAAGGTCCATCAATTCAGTTAGATCCATGAAGGCAATTTCCGGCTCAATCATCCAAAACTCTGCCAAGTGACGAGGAGTATTGGAGTTCTCTGCACGGAAAGTAGGACCGAACGTGTAGATGCGCCCGAGCGCAGTAGCACCCAGTTCTCCCTCTAACTGACCACTAACGGTTAGGGAGGTTTGTTTGCCGAAGAAATCGTCCGAATAATCTATCTTCCCGTCCTCAGTTTTCTTGAGGTTGTAAAGGTTCTTCGTGGTAACTTGGAACATCTGTCCCGCACCTTCGCAATCGCTTGCCGTAATGAGTGGAGTATGGAAATAGAAGTAACCATGCTGGTGGAAATAGGTGTGGATAGCCATAGCCATGTTGTGGCGAATACGGAAGATTGCGCCAAAAAGATTCGTTCTTGGCCGCAAGTGGGCAATCGTGCGCAAGTACTCCACACTCAACCCCTTCTTTTGCAAAGGATATTGGTCAGGGTCGGCTGTTCCATATACCTGCAAGTCGGTGAGTTGAATCTCTACGGCTTGTCCTGCGCCTTGACTCTCTACCAAGATACCCGTTGCGGAAATACAAGAGCCTGTGGTGACAGGTTTCAATTGCTCCTCGGGGAATTTCGTGAGGTCGGCTACAATCTGAATAGTTTTGACGGTGGAGCCATCGTTTAAAGCAATGAACGATACGTTCTTGTTGCCTCGACGACTACGCACCCAACCACGAACGTTAATCGGTTGGTTGAAGGCTTTGCTCTTGAGAGCATCAATAATTACTGTACGTTGCATATTGAGTTTTTATATTGTTCTTTCTATCTTACTCCTATACTCATCCTATACTCATCGTATACTTGTTGTATAGTCTCTGTCTCCTCTTTGGCATGTTATGTTGATGTTATGTTGATGTTATGTTCATGCTGCTAAAAAGGAACGTCGGATTCGTTATTCAGTTGCGCTCCGTCCGGCGACATGTCGTTCATCTTACTGCCGAGACTGATAGCCGTTGGAGCACCGGCATCGCCTGCGGGGGCAGAGTAGGTGGGCATATCCATATCATCGTCCACGGCTTCATCTTGGTTCATGAACTTCGCGAACTTGCTCCGGAAGCGTAACCACACCTCTGCAGTAGCACCATTACGATGCTTTGCCACAATGATTTCGCCTAAGCCACGCAGGTCCTTTCCCGATTCGTCGTTGTACAAGTGATAATATTCGGGACGGTGGATAAAACAAACCATATCGGCGTCTTGCTCAATGGCTCCCGACTCACGCAAGTCGGACAGTTGAGGTTTCTTACCGTCAACACCCGTACGCGACTCTACACCACGATTCAACTGCGATAGCGCAATAATCGGTATATCCAATTCCTTTGCCAAAGCCTTCAAACTACGCGAGATGATACTTACCTCCTGCTCACGAGAATTAAAGTTGAGACCGCTGGCGTTCATCAATTGCAGGTAGTCGATGATGATAAGTTCCACCTTCTTCTCGCGTACCAACTTACGGGCTTTACTCCGCAATTCAAATACGGAAAGTGAAGGCGTATCGTCCACATAGATTGGTGCACCTTTCAGTTCCACAATCTTATGTTCCAGTTGCGACCACTCCTGCTTGCTTAGTTTACCGTTCTTGATTTTATCGCCCTCAATCTCGCAAACGTTCATAATCAAACGGTTAACCAACTGCACGTTGCTCATTTCCAACGAGAACATCGCTACCGGACGCTGGGCATTCACGGCGATGTTCTTCGCCATCGAAAGCACAAACGCAGTCTTACCCATAGCAGGACGGGCTGCAATAATAACCAAGTCCGACTTCTGCCAACCGCTTGTAACCTTGTCCAAATCCTTGAAACCCGACGGCACACCAGAGATGTTTCCCTCGTTCTTGGACGCTTTGTGCATACGGTCGAAAGCCTCTTTAATGACGGGGTCAATCTGTGTCACGTCACGTTTTTGGGAGTGTTGGCTGATTTCGAAAATCTGCTGCTCGGCGTTTTGCATTAGGTCTTCGACATCTTGCCCCTCGTCATACGCCTGCTCTTCAACCTTGGCAGCCATCGCTATCAATTCGCGGGCAATTGCCTTCTGCGCTAATATCTGTGCGTGGTAATAAAGGTGCGCCGTAGAAGCCACCCGCTGTGAAAGGCTATTGATGCGTACCACGCCACCTACTTCCTCTAAGGTGCCAAGTGCTTTCAGTTTCTCGGCAACCGTCAGGATATCAACCGGTTGCTCCTGACTTGCAAGTGCCTGTATCGCTTCGAAGATAAGACGATTCTCTTTTTTGTAAAAGGTCGTAGGACGAATGAGGTCGGAGATTGTAATGTAGGCATCCTTCTCAAGCATCAAGGCACCGAGAACGGACTCCTCCAACTCCAATGCTTGTGGCGGTAATTTGCCGGTGGCATTAGGTCCTACATGGATAATCACCTCTTTCTGTTTTTGTTTGGAGACAGGCATAGCTTACAAAGAGTGTTTATATTGATTTAATAAGTCGTTAGCAGCAATGAAACTGCTGATTTCGTTGTTTAATACTTTCTGTTCGGCTTCGGCTATCAGTCGTTCCATCTTCTCGTTTTGGTAGAAACCGTTGAGCAACGCACCATTGATGGTTTCGTACATCCAGTATTTGGCTTGCTGTGTGCGATGGTGCTCGAAATAGCCGTTTTGCTTCGTGAATGCCACATATTCCTCAATGTTGTGCCACACGTCTAACACGCCTGTGTGGTCAATCGCCGAGCAGCAAACAGCACTTGGCTGCCAGCCCGATTCGGTCGGAGGGAATAGTGCCAACGCATTCTTGAAACTCACGCGCGCCGCCTGCGCGCGCTCAATATTATTTCCGTCGCATTTATTGATGGCGATACCGTCCGCCATCTCCATGATGCCACGTTTGATACCTTGCAATTCGTCACCCGTTCCTGTCACTTGCAGCAGAAGGAAATAATCGACCATCGAATGAGCAGCCGTTTCGCTTTGTCCAACACCTACCGTCTCCACGAAAATCGTGTCGAAACCGGCAGCCTCACATAGAACAATCGATTCGCGCGTCTTACGAGCCACGCCACCGAGTGAACCAGCACTTGGGCTGGGACGGATAAAGGCATTGGCAGCAGTAGAGAGCTCATTCATACGCGTTTTATCGCCTAAGATAGAGCCTTTCGTGCGCTCCGAAGACGGGTCGATAGCCAATACGGCAAGTTTTTTGCCCATTTTGCAAATCTCGGTGCCTAATGCCTCGATAAACGTAGATTTACCGGCACCAGGCACACCCGTTATACCCAAACGAATCGAATGACCCGTGTAGGGTAGGCAGAGTTCAATGACTTTTTGGGCAATCTCTTGGTCCTGTGGCAGACTGCTCTCCACAAGCGTAACAGCCTGACCAAGCATAGACATATCACCTTTGCGGATTCCCTCAAAGTATTCTTCGGCAGTAAAAGTCCGCTTTTTGCGCTTGAAAGTTGCATACGGATTAACCGACGGAAGGTTTTCAACCCCCGCATTCACGGTTAATCCTTTATATTCTGCTGCGTTTTCGGGATGTTTCATTATTCTACTGTCCAAGTGATTGTGAGTGGTTGAGCAGGTCTATTGGGGTCGTTGGTAATCAGGGTCACCTCGCGAGAGTATTGACCCTTTTCCATCGGCTTGCCGTCGATTTTGGTGGACACAAAGAAACGCATATCGGCTTTCTTGCCCGATTTGACAGCGCCTTTAGGTGCTTGCGAAGTGATGTTCTCGTTGCTGCTGTAGATGCGACGAACCATCAGGGCATTCACACCCGTATTGCGAAGCGAAACAGACTTCTTATACGTCTTGCCTGCCTGCAGTTTGCCGAAGTCAACCGTGTTTTGCGTTTCTACGATAGGAGCATTTTGGCGCTCGGTCACAGTCATTTGGCTAAAGTCCTCATAGATATTGCCTTGGATATCCAAACGATACTCTTCCGTGTTGACTTGCTTGTTGTTGACGATAACGTATGCGCTCAATTGTACAGGACCGTACAATTTGCAAGCAGCAGCGTCCAATTGAAGCACAATCTTACCTGTCTCGTTGGGTTTAACCTTCTCAAGGGTAATCTGACTTGCTAAGTAGTAATCGTCCTCTCTGGTAGCCAAATCAACGCTGATTTCGTGGTCGGTCTTGTTGGCATATTCGAGTTCAATAAGTGCTTTCTCGCCTTTCTTGACGTTGCCGAAGTTAGCGGTCTTAGTTTTCAGACTCAGTTCGCCCATTTGAACAGGATAAGCGTTCACAGGTTTAGCAGGCTTTGGAATCACCTCACCCTTGATATATAACTTGGCAGTACCATTCTCTTTGGAGTTGGAGGTTACGGTAATCGTCTTTTGGAAACGCCCGGGACGACCATTTGGGTTGTAAGTCACGGTGATGTTTCCTTCCTGTCCGGGTTCAATAGGTTCGTGCGACCATTTTGGCGTTGTGCAACCACAACTTGCACGTACATTACTGAGAACCAATGGGTCCATACCTTCGTTCTTGAAGGTGAATACGGTGGTTACGCGACCATCGGCTTCGTTGATTTTGCCGAAGTCGTGTTCTGTTTTCGGGAACGTGATTACTTGTGCCATGCCTGCGGTTGCACTTAGTGCTGCCAGCAGAGTGATAAAACATTTTTTCATACTGTTTGTTTTTTAGGTTGTTTTATTTAGTTAGTTGTTTGTTCAATTCGTTTGACGCTCTTTACGTCTTCCAGTTTCATCAACGCTTCAAATAGGTCGTCCAGTTCTTGCTTGTCGTAGATGAATAAATCGATTGTCCCTTTGAAAATCCCGTCTTCCGACATCGCGTTAATGCTGCGCACGTTGATATGGAAATCTATCGTGATGATGCTCAATACCTTAATGAATACGCCTAATTTATCAATACCGAAGAGGGAAATCGTTTCTACGTACGACTGCACTCGATGCGTTCCCCACGTAGCGGAGAATATCCGTTCACCATGGGACGTCTTCAGCAGTTGCGCTTCCGCACAATCTACCTTGTGTATGTAAATCTTCCCGTTGTCGTCCATATAACCTAATACCTCATCACCGGGGATCGGGTGGCAACAATCGGCTAAGAAATAATCCTTGCCCAAGTTTTCATCAGTAAGGACAATCTTTTTGTTACTCTTTTTCTTTTGCAAGAGTGCTTTTGATAGATCTGCCGTGTTCTTTGGTTCCTCTTCAGGAGTAACTGCGTCGTCATTGCTGGTCGCGAATGGATTAATGCGTTTCCAAAGGCTCTTCTTCGGATAGATTATGTCCTTCAGATTCGTCATTTGGATATTCCCCTGTCCGATTTGCATGTAGAGCATAGCGGGCTGGTGCAGGTGGTAGTAGTTCAGCGTCCGCTGTAGCGCCGTGAAGCGTATGCCGCCAGCGCCAAGCAGGTCAACGGCCTCGTTGAAAATCTTTTCTCCGTTGCGCTCATATTGGCGTTCCTCTTTCTTAAAGTAATTGCGCAGGCAGGATTGCGCTTTTGCGGTGGTGACGAAGTCAAGCCACTCTTCCTGCGGGAACTGATTAGCGGAGGTAAGAATCTCAATCTGGTCGCCACTTTGTAGGATATAACTCAGCGGTACCAACGAGTGATTCACTTTCGCGCCGATACAGTGGTCGCCGAGTTCGCTATGTAATTGGTACGCAAAGTCTAATGCCGTGGCGTTTTGTGGCATAGTTTTAATTTCGCCCTTAGGTGTAAAGACAAACACCTCCTGTGCAAAGAGATTGAGTTTGAATGTCCCCAAGAACTCCATCGCATTTTGGTCGGGGTGACTCAAAGCCTCCTTGATGTCGCGCAGCCATTTATCTAATTCCGATTCGCTGGATTCTCCTGTTTTGTATTTCCAGTGGGCAGCCAGTCCGCGTTCTGCTAATTCGTGCATTCTGTCGGTGCGGATTTGCACTTCTACCCATTGCCCGTTTTGTGCCATTACGGTTACATGCAATGCCTCATAACCATTGGCTTTCGGGGTGGAAATCCAGTCGCGGATACGTTCAGGGTGGGGACGATATACCTCCGTAATGGCGGAATAAACCATCCAGCATTGGTCTTTCTCTGGGAATGTGTCGTTTGGGGTGAAGATGATGCGAACAGCCATTAAGTCATAAACTTCCTCAAATGGAATGTTCTTTGTACTCATCTTTTTCCAAATGGAGAAAGGCGATTTGATACGTGCGGTAAGCGAGTATTTGAGTCCTAATACGGCTAATTTCTCATGAATAGGTGCTGCAAATTGCTCAAACCATTCTGTTTGAGCATCTTTGTTGGCTGCCAATTCCTTCTCTATCTCGGCATATTTGTCGGGATGCTCATAGCGGAAACTCAGGTTCTCTAATTCCGTTTTGATGGGGAATAGACCTAATCGGTGAGCCAAAGGAGCGTATATATATTGTGTCTCGCCTGCTATCTTATATTGTTTCTCAAGGGGCTGGGCACCCAAAGTACGCATATTGTGCAAGCGATCGGCAATCTTGATGAGGACCACGCGGATATCGTCCGACATGGTGAGAAGCAGTTTGCGGAAGTTCTCTGCTTGCTCGCTTGCCTTCTCGCCAAATACACCGCCACTAATCTTCGTCAAACCATCTACTATCTGGGCAATTTTGTCGCCAAATAGATTGCGTATATCTTCAGTGGTATAGTCGGTGTCCTCTACTACGTCGTGCAATAGGGCAGAGCAGATACTGGTAGAGCCGAGTCCGATATCTTTCACTACGATGCGCGCCACAGCAAGGGGGTGCATCATATACGGTTCTCCGCTCAAGCGCCGTACGCCGTGGTGAGCCTGATTGGCAAAGTTGAAAGCTTTAGTAATAATCTCTACCTTCTGACTATGGCGGGTATGCGCGTAGTCGTCCAATAGAGCCCTAAACTCTTGCTCTATCATTTGCTCTTCTTCGGGTGTGAAATCGCTCTGTTTCATTGCCTTAACGACACTTCTGTATTAGTTGTCAATTTATTCTAAATTGTATCAGCCGACAAAATTACTAAAAAAAAATCACCTGTGCAAATAAATTTGACTTTTTTGTTAAATATATCATTTTATCACACAAAATTGGAAAAATATCAGTTATGGATTTGGGAGTTTGGCAAGAATGTTGTAACTTTGTGTGCAAAATTGGACGATTATGCGTGCTAAATTCGTATTTTTGATATTCGCGTGTTTCGCTATTTCCTCGTTGGCTATGGGGCAACAAGGCGTGGCTAAGCATGCTTTTACTGTAGTCATAGATGCAGGACATGGCGGTAAAGACCCGGGTGCTGTAGGAACTTATACTTATGAGAAGAATCTCAATCTCGCTGTGGCGTTAGAGACAGGTAAGATGATTCGTGAGGCTTACCCCGAGGTAAATGTGGTCTTCACGCGCGACTCGGACGTGTTCCTCCCTCTGCAGGCGCGTGCCGATACGGTCAACAAACGTAATGCCGACTTGTTCATTTGCATTCACACCAATTCCTCCGATTCACGTCAGGCTTGTGGCGCGGAAACGTATATTTTAGGTACCGATAAGATGGAGCAGAACCTTGATGTGGCGATGCGTGAGAACGCAGTTATTAAGTTGGAATCCGACTACGAAACTGCCTACCAGGGTTTTGACCCGAATTCCATTGATTCTTATATCATGTTCGAACTGATGCAGAATCAGTATATTGACCAATCTCTGCAATTTGCTTCGCTGGTGCAACAACGTTTCTTGGAAAAACTGCCTTTGGCAGACCGTGGCGTACGTCAGGCAGCTTATTGGGTGTTGCTCAAGTCGGCTTGTCCAAGCGTCTTAATCGAAATGGGCTTTATCTCTAACCCAAAGGAGGAACGTTTTTTAGCCTCTGCGGAAGGACAGCATGAGGTAGCACAAGTGTTGTACGAATCGTTCTGCTCGTTCTATCATAAGCCTGCTCAGCCTACAGTTAAACCTGCTGTGCAACCACAACCGGAGCAGAAACCGGAACCGAAGGTAGAACCGAAAACCGAATCGAAGCCAGCATCCAAGGTCGAACCTAAACAACCTGCGGCTCAACCTGTAGCCCAACCTGCGGCTAAACCTACTGTGCAACCACAACCGGAGCAGAAATCGGAGCAGAAGCAAGAACCGACACCAGAGCCAAAACCAGAACCGAAAGTAGAGTCTCAAGCGCCTGCAACCGACGTAAGCGACGTGCCAGCAAAGCCTGCTTTGGATTGGTCACAACCTGTTTATGCAGTGCAGGTGATGGCTTTGCGTGCGCCGATTGCAGACAAAGACCGAGGCGACCTCAAAGGTTACGACTGCAAATACTTCGTGAAGGACAATTATTATAAATATTACACTGGTGCTACCAATAATCGCGAGGAGGCTTTGCGTACGTTGGAAACCCTAAAATCCGTCTTCCAAGGGTGTTTCCTGACTACGGTGCCTGCGGAAAATAAATAAGTAAATTCGTAAGATAATGAAACATACACGTGAAATTAAAGTGGGTATCTTGGCCACAATTTGTATTTTCCTTTTGTATTTTGGTTTTTATTTTTTGAAGGGAGTTAATATCTTCTCGCCCGTTCATGCGTACCATGGTATTTATATGAACGTCAATGGTTTGCAGGAGCAGGCACCCGTTTATGTTAAGGGCTTTAAGGTGGGGCAGGTTGACCATATCCATTACGATTTTACGAAGGATAGTTCCTTTATTGTGGACATCTCTATCAATAAGGATATCCGCCTTCCTTATGGTACGCAAATGGCGTTAGTGGCTGACGGGCTGTTGGGCGGAACTGCTGTTCAATTGGATATACCTGTTATGGAAAGTGATACTGCCGAGTATGCCGAGGGTGAATTCCTGCCTACTGCCGTTATTCCCGGACTGTTGGATAACCTCCAATCGGGCATGTTAGTTTCTCTTTCAGAAACGATTGACGCAGCCAAGGAGGCTATTGCTAAGGTCAATCAGCAGTTAGAAGGCGACCATTTGCACAGCGCATTGGCTAATGTAGATCAGGTATCGGCCGACCTCAAATCGTCTTCGGGTAAAATTAAGAGTGTGGTGAATAACCAATTGCCATCGTTGTTAGTGAATGTGGATAGTACGATGGAGAATATCCATGTTATCTCGTCTAATTTACAAAATATTGATTTTGCGCAGGTGGTCAATCGTGTTGATTCCGCGGTGGATAACGTTAATTCAATGGTTTCGGAGGCTCGTTCTACTAACGGCACATTGGGTAAATTGATTAACGAAAAAGGGTTATATGATAATGTAAATGCTACTGTCCAGTCCGTGGATTCACTTATTACGGATATCAAGGCTAATCCAAAACGCTACATCAACGTTACTATTTTCGGGGGCAAAAAATAAGGATAGAGGCATTGTCTATGGGGGCTGCAACCGTTTCCCGTACCACCACCGTACCACTTAGAACCCTCATAGAACCCTCATCGTATCTTTATCTCTTGGTATATACGTTTTTGTGGAACATTGTGTAACATTTGTTTATAATTATTCTAAATAGTATTTTACATACGTTTTTGCTAATTGGATTATTGACGCTATCTATCGCACATTTTTCGGTAGATAGTGTCATTTTTTCTATTCCTGCTATATCTGTAAATCAGCTGATTATATGTTAATAACTTGCGTAATCCACTGATTATCAAATTGCTGACGCTAACTTGCTGAAATATACGAAGATATGAAAAACGGCTTTTCGCTCCGTTTGAAATATATTTGTGTATATGGTTTTTTTGCCGTACCTTTGCACCCGATTTTGATGATGTATAATCAATGACCGACATCGAACAACAGTGGCAACAGTGCCGTCAAATTTTGGCGGACAATCTTACACCGAGTGCTTTTCAGACTTGGTTTGCTCCTATTGTTCCCTTATCGTTTGAGCAGGGGGTGTTGGTGTTGCAGGTTAAGTCTCAGTTTATTGCCGAGTATATTGAGGAGAATTATATATCCTTATTATCGCGTGTGATTTTCCGTGTGTTTGGGGCTTCTACTAAGTTGGAGTATCGTGTCTTGATTGATTCTACTTCGGGTGCCTCTACCAATCAGTCTTCTGCGATGGCGGGAGGGGCTGATGTCCGCCATGATACGATGTCCGAAGTGGCTACGCATCATACGGATTTCAATTTCGATACACAGCTCAACGCCCAATATACGTTTGACACGTTTGTTGCAGGCGAACCCAATAAGTTAGCGCGTACAGCGGGCTTGGCTATTGCTAAGCAGCCGGGTTTTACTGCCTTTAATCCGTTGTTTATCTATGGCGGTAGTGGGGTAGGTAAGACTCACTTGGCAAACGCTATAGGCAATCAGGTGGCTATGTGGTTTGAGCAGAAACGCGTTTTGTATGTGTCGGCTAATACGTTCAAATTGCAGTATCAAGACGCTGCTGCGCACAATCGCATTCCTGATTTCCTTAATTTCTACCAGCAGGTAGATGTTTTGATAGTTGATGATATTCAGTATTTTGCGGGGCTTAAGGGAACGCAGGATACGTTCTTCCATATTTTCAACTATCTGCAGCAGTTGCATAAGCAGTTGATTCTTACGAGCGACCGTTCTCCGCTTCAGTTAAAGGACATTGAGGACCGTTTGCTGACGCGTTTCAAGTGGGGCTTATCGGCAGAGGTGTTAAAGCCGGACTATGCATTACGTAAGGCTATTTTGTTGAATAAGATGCAGCGTGATGGCTTGCAGTTGGCGGACGAAGTAGTTGATTTCATTGCGGCTAATGTACGTGATTCCGTACGTGATTTGGAGGGTGTTTTGGCATCGTTGTATGCTTATTCCACGCTGGCTGATTGTGAAATCAATTTAGCACTTGCTGAGCAGGTCGTTTCGCGTATTGTGGAGATTCGTCCTTCTGCGGTGGATTTGTCGGATGTAATAGGTGCTGTTGCTGAGCATTATAATATCTCTGAGAAGGCTATTGTTTCGCAGACGCGCACCAAGGAGGTTCTTATTGCACGTCAGGTGGCTATGTATTTGTCGAAACAACTTACGGAGCATTCGTTGGCGGAGATAGGAACATATTTGGGCCATCGTACACACGCTACGGTATTGCATGCGTGCGCTGCCATTAAGGATCAGTTGTCTATCGACCCTGTTCTTCGTCAGCAAGTATCCCAGATAAAAACTTCTCTTACTTCATAACTTTATGAATAAGTATTTTGCATGCTTATTTTTTGCATTCTCTTTTGTGCTTTCTATTTCGGCACAGACTTTCTACGAGGATGGATATAATTATCTCTACGACTATGATCATCGTATCGTTGTACGCGCATGCGTTGAGGTGACAGAGGACTATCAAGATCTTTGGAACGGCGATTATGCACGCATTTCGGGCGGTTATGTGAATATCTATCGCAACGGCTCAAAAATTACGTATGGCAATCATGTCTGGCTTGAGCATACTGGTTACTATACCGTTTTGCGGGGATCATATTATTACTTGGTCGATCCTGACGGCTATAACACGGGGGTGAGTGGCGATAATATCTATGTGCTATGGAACGGCGTTTATGTGGTGCTGAAAGGGTCTTATTGGCAATTATATACCGAAGATGGTCATCGGTTGGGTAATGCGTATTCTACGGAGAATATTACCATTTATTGGAACGGCTATTATTGTGTTTATAATGGCTCGTATTACTATGTTTATGGTCCGGATGGTTATAGGGTTGGTAGTCTCTATTCGGATGATGAACCGACTTTGACCAACGCTGGTTATTTCCGCTGCCGACATGGCAATTATTGTTATCTATACGATACTAATGGTAACAGAGCCGATTAAGTCTTTCTCAAAAATTCGGTTCAATAGTTTTTCGACACCCTCGTCGCCCCCCCCCCCTTGCTTAATTTTGCTCTTTTCTGCTTAACTGAAGTACAATATCCGGCTCTAATTGCTCTGGCGTGGTCATACTGCCGTATCGACCTGTCACATTGCCTTGGCGGT
>JAKSNN010000015.1 GCA_024399755.1 Paludibacteraceae bacterium
GAAGAGGCAGAGTTCCAACCCCAACACCCACGTATTTTGCTTCCAATTGTTCATCTTTAATTAGATAATGAAAACCATTTTTTTGATAGAACGTTAAAGTATCTTCTTTGTTTATAGCATCTACAATTAAAAAACGACATCCCGTTTGTAGCATAGATTTTGCCATAAATTTTATCACATCCATTACCGCCGACCCATATCCCTGATGCTCAAACTTTCGAGCGGTACCAAACCGTCCTATCAAAACCCCGGGAAAACGTTTGATATTCTTATCTCTCAAATCCGTTTCATCTAAAAATGAATTTCTATACTCATCTGATAACTTACTCGTCAGGCGAATGCTGTCATTGGAAATAGTATAGGCAACAATAATGTCATTGGGATTATCTTTGGTTGTTACAATATAGGCTTTTGTCAAGAGACGACGTTGGTAACCATGCACATCTGTCGAAAAAAATTCATTGATATCCGCATCTGAACACACAAAAGGAAGACAAGACTTCAGCCTATCCTCTGATGCCCTTTTTATATCACACGTCTGTATCAATTCTTGATAATCCATTACCAAATCGGATTGTTTCTAAAATACTCCGTTAATGCTTTATTTTGGCGGGAAAAATCAATCGTACCCGGATTGTTTTCCGTAGCCTCTGCTGCTCTTAAAAAAGAATCGGCTTCCGCACCAAATAATGTCGGAATGTTACGAATTGCTGTTGCCATAATACTACACTTATTCAATTTCGGTGGCAAAGGTACAACAAAAAAATGATATATGCAAGAGGTAACCGAAAAAAAGTGTGTTTTTTTGGCAATACGACAAGGCAACGATGTTATCGCGAGAGCATGAACTTGCCCGAAGCGATAGCACGCTTGCCCGACTCGTAGAAGACATAAACGTATGGTTCACCCGGCTTGACATCAATCAACGCACCTTGCGAAGCGTCCATGACGTCCATAAGTTGCTCCATACCATCTAAGCCAACTGCTACCCTAACCGTATTCGGGTCTGCCGTAGGTACATCGGAATAGAACAGAAGTTGTCCGCTTTGGTCGTAAACAGCCACCTGCACATTCTTGCGAATCGTAGCAGCCACATACTGATGTGTGCCTACAATATGCTTGAAGAAGACATCGTTTGCTTTAGCCGTCACACCATCGTTATAAGGCGCATACTCGAACAAAATAGCATACGTGGAAATAGTACCGTCCGCAGCCGTACAATAGATAAACGTAGTATCCCCTACCTCACTCAAGATAACATCTACCTCTGCCGTTGTATCCTGCGCAATAGCCGTTACCGCAGGCACAACCTCTCCCGATGACAAGAGATAAGAATAGAAATACGTGGTAGGCGCAAAGCCCTTAACAGGCACATCATCTATCAAGATATTACTCAACGCAGAGTTAGCCGAGAGAAGGAAAGTCTGCGAAATCTTATAGACGCGGATAGAACCGTCCTCTGCCGTAACCAAGACAGTAATAACAGCATCGGCATACGATACTTCAACCGTCTCCGTTGAGTCTGCCAAAGTATAAGTAATATCCTTATCGGTTATCAGCGTATCCATAGGTGCATCACACGGATAGACAAACGCATATTCCAGCGTATCCTGATGGAAGCCGTCAAGCAGTATGCCCTTAGCCTTTATATCCAACAAATGGTTGATATGGCACTTCTCTACCACGAAACGAACATGATACGTATTCGTGCTACTCTCGTCGCCCGAAACGACGTTGATCTCTGCATATTGCAGCACGGAGTCAACAGCCACCGTAGCCGTTTGCTGTTCGTCGCCAGGAATAGGCGTAACGGCTGGCAAACCGGTAGTTCCATTAGGCACAAGAATTTCATAGTCGTTGACATCGGCATCAAACGCCAGTTCATATCCCTCCACCAACAAGTCTGCCAACTTGCTATTGCCGGAACGAGCCACAACACAATGAACAGTATAGGTATTCACAACATTCGTATCCGCAGCCTGAACGGTCAGCACGGCGTCCCAACCTACATAAGCAAGCGAGATGTTTTGCTGATTGTCAGCCTTCTGTGCGGAGATAGCGGGCATCTTGGTTGTTCCATAAGGCAGGACTACCGTATAATCAAAGATTTCGTCATCAAAACTCGTGATAGCCTCACCATCAACTAAGATTGCACTTAATAAAGCATTCGTGGAAGGTGCTACTGAGAAATCAATAATATAAGTTCGCGATATGCCACACTCCGCATACACAATAATCTTCGATATACCATTGACAGAAGTAGCCGTGTCCACCACTACTGTCTGCCACTCATCTCCCTTGCTGAAATCAAGCGTTGGCACGGTAGTCGTTCCCTCAGGCAGAATGACTTGATAATCCGTACGGTTAGCGTCAAAATCAGCCAAAGGCGTAACGCCATTGAGATAAATCATCTGCAATGTATCTACCTGAGAGCGTTGCATCTCATGCACCACGGTATAGACATTGCGCGAGCCGTTTTCTGCCTGAACCGTAATCTGGGTAGTAGATTGCAGCCCTTGCACCATCGTTTGCGACGTAATCGTTTGATACTTGTCCATGGGCTCTCCCTCTATCAAAGACGGGAAGGAATGTTCGCCGACAGGCATCAGATAATAGTAATAGAACGAATCCGAAGCAAAACCTTCTATACTCTTTCCATCAGCCAAAATAGCAGTCAATTGGTCGGCTGAAGACAACGTGAAGGAGAATGAGATGACGTAATTCTGCTTGCTGCCATTCTCGGCAGTAACCTCAATCGTGGTCTTCATATCCTCCGTCAAAGGTTCAGCCACTTGCTGACAGCCTTCTGCCGGCTCGGCCAAGACATTAGGCAACGACTTCGTTCCAATAGGAAGGACTACAGCATATTCGGTAACTAACGGAGAAAAATCTTGTAATGCCTCGCCATTCAGATAAATCATCTTCAAAGCCACATTCGCCGACTTGTCAAACCTAAAGTGCAAGCGATACTCGTTCTTGCTCTCTCCGTCAGGAGCCGTAACAGCAATCGTATAGGTATCGTTGGCGTAATTAGTCGTTATACGCTGACCGTCCTCTTGTAATTGCACGTCAATATCAGGCAATGGACGGTTGATAACATAGTCAATATCATACTCGTAACGTTTCGCCGCAAACGGACTAATCGTAATGTTGTGCAAACGCGCATACGTAGTAAAGTCCGTGCCATCTAAAAGAATATTGGCTAAGTTGGCATTATTAGAAGATGTCTCCCTGAAGATATCCAACTCGTATTCCCGTGTCGTTCCGTCCTGTGCCGTAACCACGATTACCTTACTCAAATTCTCGGGAGCGTCTTCTTTCAACGGCTTAATCTCAATCTTCTGGAAGCGGTCGTCTGTGCTATAAGCCACTTCCACTTCATCGCTCGGCACACGGCAGGAATACCACGTACGCGAAGCCTTGAAGTCGGCAATCGGCTCACGATTTACAAAGATATTTGTCAGTTCGGAACAATGCGACGGCTCGGCACTAATCCCAATCTCATACGTATTTTCCGTTCCGTCTTCCGCTGTAATCGTCAGATAATTCGTTTCACCTAACTTCGTGGCAGCCTCAATAGCCACACGTTGCCCCACTTGCCCCACCTCATACGTGATAGAAGGCATTTCCGGTTCGCTCTGTTTAGGCGAAACCGTTGGCAGAACGACCTGATACGTAGTTTGCTCTGGCATGAAATGCGGAACCTCTACTCCATCTACATATATCATACGCAGGGTAGCATCACTCGACTTGGCAGAGCGCACACATACACGATAACTGAACTCGGTCGTCTTGTCCGCAGCAATCACTTTAGCAACTATATCATAACCATCAGGTTGAACTTCTGTAGTAATAGAAATGACTTGCTCCTTTTCCTCTGCAACAAACTGCACATCAACAGCACCATCGGTATGAACCGTATAAGGTAATTCGCTGGTCGGGTCGAAGTTGTCAATCGTAGCGTCATTCAAGCGGATATCTCGTAAATAAGCATTCTGCGAAGCCTCCTTCGGGAACTCAATCACGTACGCATTCGTATCCGTACCCGTAAGGCGAATCATAATGGAGTCAGCAGAAATAGTCTCTAATACATGGTCGGCAGCATCTTTGCGAACAAAAGATACCAAATCGGCACTTGCCATCGTATAGCGATAGATATTATCGCGGAAACCTTGAATGTCCTTGTTTGCAACCTTCAACTCGTCTAACTGAGCCGAAGTAGTCATAGCCGACTCGTTCTTATAAATGCGGTAATAACCTTGGTGGACGCCGTCCTCTGCCACGACCTCAATGATAGCCGAGTCGCCAAAATGTTTGGCATTAACCGTTTGTCCTTCGCTTGCCTTGACAAATTCCAGCACTTTAGGCATTTCTGCTACACGATATTCACGAGTACCTGCTACAAAACCTTCCACACCGGCAATCTGCTGCAGGTTAGTATTATCCGAAGTTGCCTCTACAAATGTATATTTATATGTGCGTGTATCGGCATTCTCGTTGGTAACCACTATCGTCACCACTTGCCCCGACTTGCGAACCGCAATCTGCTGATGGATATTATTCGGTATAACCGTCATATCGGGCAAATGCTTAGTACCGTTCGGAAGAATAATAACGTTCTCATATTGCTTACCCTCTACTGCCTTAATTTGCGCTTTGGCAGAAGCAGGGATATTAACCGTCATATCCAAACTTGTTTGTGCATCACGATGCAGAACCACATAATAAGTCGTGTTGTCCTTCATGTTCTCACCATAGTTGGTTACCTTGGCGGTGAGGTCTCCATTGAGCCATTCGCCATTGTTAAGCCATTCGATAGTTTGCATCTGGTCGTGTACAGCCCCCGTGAAATGAAGTGAAGGCGTTTGCAGATAATCGGCTGTAACATTGAGTGTAAACCTATTGTCCGAGAATTCTGTTGCCAAACCATCTACAGTAGCGGAAGTAATAGCCGAGTTATAAACGAAATGGATATCATCAAACATCACACTCGACTCATAAATCGTATTGCCTCCTAAATCTTTAGCATCTTCTTGGTCGCAAGACGAGAGCATACAGTTGAATTTGTTTACCTTAGCCTCTAAACCGCTCCAATTGATATTCATCGCCACATCTTGCCATTGATTCAGGTTTTCAAAATTACCTTGATAGGTAGTCTCTTGATATGCCAAAGTATCAGAAATAGTTAGCCAGCAATTCCATGCGGAAATGTTCGTTGTAGAAAGCGGCTTGACACGGAAAACCAATTGGTCTGGCGTATTCAGGAAAGCAACGCCATAATCTTTACCCTTAGAGACAGAAGAGGTTGAATTACCACCACTATTTAACTCTAAATTCATTCCTCCCAATGTCATCATACCCGGTACAGAGCCATTCAAAGGCGCACCACGCAAAGTAGATAGTAATACACCATTACTACCTGCAGGAGTGACCTCTTTACCTGTTGTATATGTCAAACTCACAATACCTGGAATTTTCCATGTATGCTCTTTTGCTTTATCTCCAGGAACAATCCATGAAGAATTCGGTTTATATCCTGTATTATTAGCGTTAGCAACCCACTCTTCAGCGAAATTCATAAAGTCATTGCCATTGGTATAATACCAACAAACACTATAGGTTTCGCCATCTGCGACTTGGAAAGTGACTTGCTTCTTCTTGGTATCTAAAATAGATCGGGTAACCTCCCTGCCGTTATAGGCTGTATAGCCAAAGTCGAATCTCGTAGGTTGTTTCTCTACACCTATTATGTAGTTATATACATCAGGACGGAAATTAGGAATCATATTCCCCTTGAACTTGAGTTCTTTTAGTTTGCCATCAGTCAGGAACTCTGGCATACGAACTGTTACATGATACTCGGCATCATCTACGTTCTTTTGGTTGGAAGCCACGATAATCGTAGCACCACGGCGGATACCTGCGTTGAGCAGCATTACAGCCTGTTCTTCGTAATTCTTTCTCACATCTAAGATGACAAACTCTTTTGCTCCAAATGGCAAATCTACAATGTTATCGCCCAAGGTAGGTTTAACAATCGAATCCTCCTTTGTTTCACCCGCAGCGGAAGTATAACTATATACAATAGACCTGATGATATTCTCGCCTTCGGGTTCAGGTATAGTGTAATGAATAGAATATGTGCGTTTGTCGCCATTCTCCGCCGTAACGATAATCTTGGACGTTCCGTAGCGGTTAACCGACAAGTATTCAATATGTTGCACATCTTCGGCAGGCTGATACTCAACAAGAGGCAAATCCTCACCTACAGCCAAGTTCCAGTCAAAATCCGTCTGCTCAACATCTTGGTCCTCGTTATTGATAGTGAGCGTACCTAATTTGGTATTCGATGACTTGCGAACCGAGAACAAAATAGTATAGTCTTCTTGTTGTCCATCTTGCGCCTCTACATGGATAATGGTTTGCTGGTTCAGAGGTGCGTAGGTAATGGAGATTGCTTGATTTGGACGATCGGAAATAGCCCAAACACATGGCGCATTCGTGGCACGTTGGCGAATGTCTATCCATGCTAATTCATAGGTATATTCGTTACTGTCTTTCCTGAAACCGGGCAAAGATGTCCAATTGCCATCTATATATATCTTGATATCGCTCAAGAGTGCATTTACATCGGTCTGTACCTCGTAGTCTATCGTGTAAATACGAGTATCGCCATTTTCGGCACGAACTATTATCTGTTGCTGCGTAGCGGACGTGTTGAAAGCAATAGCCGACTGCCCGACAGCCTTGGTATAAGTCAACTCAGGAAGGTTTTCTCCTTCGTGGATTTGGCGAGAAAGAGTATCGTTCACAAAACTACTTAGCACTTCTTCGCCGTCTAATTGGATACCGACAAGTTCTGTATTGGTATATGGCGTCACATGATATGCAATGGTATAAGTATTGGTTGCGCCATTCTGCGCCATTACTCGGAACAAGAACGTATTGAGCGATTCCTGACCGAAGATAACTTGTTGCGTTTCCTCTTGCTTCTCAAACGTCAAAGTTGGAATCGTTGTACCTGCCTCTAACGTGAACGCATAATCTAACTTATCCGCACGCCACCCTTCGAGCAAGACGCCATCTGCCTTAATAGCCTTTAATAACGAAGCATCTGATAAGATCTGTTGCAAGTGGATAACATACGTGCATTTGCTATTGTTTTTCGATACAATAAAGGAAATTTGATTAGCCGTTCTTATCGTATCAATTCTCTGCCCTTCGTTACCTACAGCCACAATGGTTGGCATAGCATCACGATACGAAATCGAATACTCGTATGTAGATGTACTCCAATCGGTAATTTCGTTGCCATTTACTAAGATTTGTTTCAAACGAACATCTTCTGTAATAGGAGACACCATACGAATCGTATAGGTATTGGATATTCCTGTTTCGGGTTGCACTATGATATGAACATCGCCCTCCTTTTGGGGTGTTGTAATCGTGACCTGTTGTTTATCGTCAGCCTTATCAACCGCAATAGCAGGACAAGTCGTACCCTTTAGTTCATACGAATAGGTAAGGTCTTCTGGCGAGAAATCCTTGAGCGAATCTCCATCTACATAAATCATCTTTAGGAAAGCATTTTCCGATTTCGGCACTTCAAACGTTATGGTATAGGTGCTCACGCTGCCATCTTCAGTAACCACTCGGAGAGAAACTTTGTTATCGGTCGTGACGCTAACCACTTTCTGGCATTCTTCGGCTTTCTCAAAACTAACTTTTGGTACTCCACCCGATTGAACGGTATAGGTATATTCGTGGATTGAGGGGTCAAACACAAAATCGTCGCAGCCTTCTAACGTGATATTTTTGAGCGAAGTATTGCTGGAAAGCACTATTTCCACGTGAATTACATACATTTTTGACGCCCCTGATTGTGGTTTTACCATAATCTTATAATCTCCCGCAATATCTAAGGGTTTGCGTAAGGAAATATCCTGCCACTTATCGTGTGCTTTCCATGTAAATACAGGCTGTTGCGTCGTGCTGCTTGGTAATTTTAGGGTATATTCAAACACGTCTGCTGCAAATCCGTCCAATGGCTGCTCATTCACATAAATACCCTCTAAGGTAGCAATCGTAGCCTGCTGTACGGAGAATACAATCTGATAAAGTGTATAAGAGCCGTCGCCTGCCGTTCCCGTAATACGGGTTGTACCGTTTACGCCACCTGTTTGGATATTGGTTTCCACATATTCGTCCATACCCTCGCAAGTAATCTGCGGCAATGTTTCCGTACCGATAGGAAGTTGATATTCATATACTTTCACATCTGGATTGAAGCCTGCCAAGGGGACACCGTCTAAAGCAATTGACTTAAGACGCGATTCCGTACTTGTCTCTGTCTCAAAGCCGATTTTGTAAATGGATTGGTCGCCGTTTGCAGCCGTAACGAGAATCTTTGTCACACCATTCACGCCATTCTTCTCTATCTTAATCGTCTGGTAAGCATCGCCCGGGGTGTATTTGATTTCGGGCAATTCTTTAGTTCCCATAGGCAATGTGATGTAGTACTGTTTGTTCTTTGGGTGATATAAGAGTTCGTTATGTCCACCTACAATCACCTGCAAATCTGCCAGTTGACAATTATCGGAAGCCTTAATATTGAAGTTCAGCGTATATTTCTTGGCTATTGGATTACCGGGAGTGGTTACAGCCAAGATATATTGTCCCTTCATAGCCTCAATCCAACCGCTTGCAGGTTGGGTATGTTTAATCGTCTGCGCTCCTTCGGGATATGCGGAAATAGCCTTCACGGTAGGACATGTCTTCGTGTCCAGAGGCAGAGAAATCTTATACGAAGTAATAGACGGCAGGAAATCAGGAATAGGCTCGCCATTTACCTCTATTCCTTTCAGTTCGTTATCGGCCAAAGGTGCGATGGAAAACTTGAACGTATAGGTTTTGGAGTAAGCAGAATTAGCAGCCACGACAACTATCTTTGCCGTTCCTGTAGCGGATGAGGCTTGCGTGATTGTGCAAGAGGTAACCTCATCTGCCGTTTGGCAAGTGATTACTGGAGCCGTCTTTGTTCCGTAAGGCAGAGCCACATCATAATTCAGTTTGCTGCCTGAGAAATTTACAATCGCTTCGCCATTCACTTTTACTTCCGCAAGGTCTGCATTTTTGGATAATTCTCTGGCAAAACGTATTTTATAGGTGCGAGTTTTCTTGCCATCGGCGCTTGTTACTTTGATTGTAGTAACTTCGCCCACTTTGCCGTAACTGATTTTGCACTCCGATTCCGTCAACCGCCGTCCGATAAAATTAGTCGTCTTGCCCTTACTGTTCGTCTGACTGCCTATACCACGTTTAGCGTATATTGTGGGCACAGTCGTTGCGTTTCCGATGGAATAGGTCTGTTCCTCTTCCGTATCTGGATTAAATCCGTTCCAAGGCTTATCGCCAATATATAGTTGGTCGATTCGTGCCGAATAAATCATCTCCACATCGTCTATGTAGAGTGAGTTTCCTGCATAAAGACCGCTATTCGCACGGAAATTAGGATAGTTACTTGCCGAGAATATGACATTTGCCATCGTTGGCACTTCGTCGTTCATGTAATAGATTGGAACGCGGATATTCGTCCATTGCGCATACTCTTTCCTTTCGTAATGCCAACCCTCGCAAATCTGCGTGGCTTTTTGTGCCGTACCGCATTCATTTCCGTCCGTATTCAGGCGGATATCGCTCTCCTCGTTAGTCCACGACACCGATGTACAATCGCCATTCTTTCCCTTATAACTATTACCCCTTGCCTCACCTTTCCATGCGTAGAAAAGCAAGTGAAAATCTTCGCGCAGCACATTGGCTCCCGTACGCTTAATCCATACCGACATCGTGTCAGGACGCGAAGTCCAGTTAATACCGCCGTACGTTCCTGCAGTAGCCTTATTAATCTGCGTTATACTTGGAAGATATACCCAAGGTGTACCCAAAGAAATGTACGAAGGCGAGACCTCCGTAATACCCATAGCCCCGATTTCCTGATCCTGAGCCATCACGCAATAGCCTCCGTTATGACCCGCTTCTTTGTGCGCAAAGTTAAAACTCAAACCGACCTGCGTTACATTCGAGAAATTCCAACTCTTAGGCTGTTCTTTTCCATCAAACTTTTCCCCACTCCAGTCCTCAAAAGTGCTGTTTGGCAACTGCTGTGCCTGCGACACGGACGCAAAGAACGCCAAACTCAACATCAAAATCAAAGATTTTTTCATATAATTTTTCTTCATAATTTCGTAGTTTATCAAAAAACGGCGCAAAGGTACTACAAAAAACAGTTATACACAATAGCAATTCTTATGAAAAAAGTTACTATTTTTAAGATTTACCATATTTTTGTATATTTTCTTTTATTTTTTATGTGGCATTTTTTAATAAAACGCATCATTCTAAGCCAAAGTAACGATTTTTCTGCTGAAAATATATTTTGGCACGAAGTTTGCTATATTAAATGTGTACATTTGAAATTTTATACACTATACTATGGAAACAACAGTTGACATTCGCGAGCTCCAAGAGCGTATTGAGCGTGAGAGTTCGTTTGTTGATGCGCTTACAATGGGTATGAATCAGACCATTGTAGGGCAGAAGCACCTTGTAGAATCTTTATTGATTGGTCTGTTGAGCGACGGGCATATCCTCTTGGAAGGTGTTCCGGGATTGGCTAAAACGTTAGCCATCAAGACGTTAGCCGACCTTATCAAAGCCAATTTCTCCCGTATTCAGTTTACGCCCGACTTGCTGCCTGCCGATGTTTTGGGTACGCAGATTTACAGTCAAAAGAACGAGGAGTTCCGTATCAAACGCGGTCCAATCTTCGCCAACTTCGTATTGGCCGACGAGATTAACCGTGCTCCCGCTAAGGTACAATCTGCCCTTTTGGAAGCCATGCAGGAGCGTCAAATCACCATCGGTGAGGAGACTTTCAAACTGGACGACCCGTTCCTCGTTTTGGCTACGCAGAACCCGATTGAGCAGGAAGGCACCTACCCTCTTCCTGAGGCACAGACCGACCGTTTCATGCTCAAAGTCGTGATTGGTTATCCGAAGAAAGAGGAGGAGCAGCAGATTATTCGCCAGAACATCACAGGCGAGAAAAAGCAGATTCTGCCTATCCTTTCTACCGACGATATTCGCAAGGCACGCGAGATTGTGCGTCAGGTTTATATTGATGAGAAGATTGAGAAATACATCGTGGATATTGTATTCGCAACACGCCAACCCGAACAATATGGTTTGGACAGTCTCAAACCGATGATTGCTTTTGGTGGCAGTCCGCGTGCTTCTATCAATCTTGCTTTGGCTGCTCGCGCATACGCTTTCATTCATCGTCGCGGTTACGTCATTCCTGAAGACGTGCGTGCCGTTTGCTACGACGTTTTGCGCCATCGTATCGGTCTAACCTACGAGGCAGAGGCTAATAACATGACTACCGAAGATATTATTACGGAAGTATTGAACGCTGTGCAAGTGCCTTAATAGTTGGCAACCTGCCACCTATTTGCCACGTACCTTTATCGGAAGCTCATCGGAACCTCATCGGAACCTCATCGGAAGATCAAGCAGACCACAGGCTACCCGCAAGCAGTCCGGAAAGTAGTTTACAAGCAACAAAATAATGACATCAGAAGAATTATTACAGAAAGTTCGGAAGATAGAGATTAAGACGCGCAGTCTTAGCAAAAACATCTTCGCAGGTGAATACCACAGCCAGTTCAAGGGACGTGGTATGGCGTTTAGTGAAGTGCGCGAGTATCAGCCCGGCGACGATGTACGCTCTATCGACTGGAACGTGACGGCACGACTTAACAAACCTTACATCAAAGTGTTTGAAGAAGAGCGCGAACTTACCGTGATGCTTCTTGTAGATGTGAGCGGAAGTAGGAACTTCGGCACGCAACTGCAGATGAAACGCGATACGATGGCGGAAGTAGCGGCTACGCTCGCTTTCTCCACTATCGCCAACAACGATAAAGTAGGCATTATCTTTTTCTCGGATAAGGTTGAAAAGTTCATTCCGCCTAAGAAAGGTAAGCAACACGTCCTGCATATCATTCGCGAACTGCTTTCGTTTGAGCCTACTTCCACGGGCACGAACATCAACATGGCGTTGGAGTACCTCACGAATGCTATCAAGCGCCGTTGCACGGCTTTTTTGATTAGCGACTGCATGGATTCGCAATTCACGCAACCGTCAGGCAAACTCTCCGGCGCACCTATCATGATTTGTTCGCATCGCCACAACCTGAATGTGATTCAGATTTATGACCAACGCGATGCCGAAATGCCGAATGTGGGGTTATTGAAACTCAAAGATGCAGAGACGGGAGAACGTATTTGGGTAGATACCGCTGTGGCAAGTGTTCGCGAGGAGTACGCACGCCATTGGCAAAAGCAACAGGAGGATTTGCAAATGCTGCTCACCAAGACGGGCACGAATAATGTCTCCATCACGACGTGCGACGATTATGTCAAAGCACTTATGAGACTATTCAATAGTTAAGCAACCAAAAAAATCACCAATCACAAATCACAAATCACAAATAACAAATAACAGCGTCATGTTTTCATTACTCCTTAGTATTATAGTTACAGCCACCATTGATTCTACGACTATCTTTCTTGGCGACCAGACTGACTTGCATCTGCAAGCGGTTGTAGATGCCGAGACACGCGTGCAGTTGCCTGTCTATGGTGAGACGCTTATCCCTGATATTGAGATTATTGACCGTTCGCAGATTGACTCTGTTCGGATGGACGATGGCAAACTGCAACTCAATCAAATCCTTACCGTTACCTCGTTCAAGGACTCCCTTTTCTCTATTCCTGCCATTCCGTTTGTGGTAGGTGGCGATACGTTCTTCTCCGATCCGATGAGTCTGAACGTCATTCAGCCTTTCGAAGTGGATTCTACGATGGCGATTACCGACATCAAGGACATCTATCGTGCGCCTGTCTGGTGGTGGGGAATTATTCGTTGGATACTGTTAGGACTGCTTTTGGCAGGCTTGGGCGTAGGCGGATATTTCGCTTGGAAGAAATGGGGTTACTTGCTTGTGGGCAAGAAGGAGGAAGAACCTATTGCCCCCGAATTATTGCGTCCCGCAGAGGAAGTGGCATTGGAGAAACTGGACATCATCAAAGCCGAGAAGATTTGGCAAGGCGGACAGGTGAAGGAATATCACACCCAATTGACCGACGTTGTACGCGAGTATATCGCACGCAGGTTTGACGTGTCTTCTTCCGAGAAGACGTCTGACGAAACGTTACGCGACTTAAAACCGCTGCTTAACGGGCAAAAAGACCTCTACTCGCAGTTAAAGAAGATGCTCAGTCTGGCTGACCTTGTGAAATTTGCCAAGTGGGCAACTACGCCGGATGAGAACGAGAGCAGCCTTTTGATAGCCTACGATTTTGTGCATCAGACCACTCCTGTTCCTACCGAAGAAAACGAAGGTGCTGAAGAGCCTGCTAAAGAACCTACCAAAGAACCTACCAAATAGTTACTCGATATGTCGTTTTTATCACCCGCATATTTATTTCTGCTTTTGCTTCTTATACCGGTAATTTTCTGGTATGTATGGGAGTTACGCAAATCGGATGCCAGTTTGCAGGTTTCTGGTACTGCCCCCATGAAGATGCAAAAAAAATCGCTTCGGCTATATCTCTTGCACGTACCTTTTATATTACGCGTGATAGTCATTATCTTCCTGAGTCTTGCTTTGGCTCGCCCGCAGTTGAGCAACCGTTGGCAGAAAGAATCTACCGAAGGTATTGATATTATGATGGCGTTGGACATCTCAGGTACTATGCAGGCGGAAGACTTGCGTCCTAACCGCTTGGAGGCTGCCAAAGCCGTTGCTACCGACTTTGTGATTGACCGTCCGAACGATAATATCGGACTCGTGGTCTTTGCAGGCGAGAGTTTTACACAATGCCCTTTGACAACCGACCACGCTGTATTGGTCAACCTTTTCAAGTCCGTCAAGTTTGGTATGATTGAAGACGGTACTGCCATCGGTTTGGGACTTGCTAACGCGGTCAACCGTATGAAGGACTCGCCTACCAAATCGAAAGTAATCATTCTGCTGACCGACGGAAGCAACAACCGTGGCGACATCGACCCGCAAACGGCTGCCGAGATTGCGCGCACTTTTGGCATACGTGTATATGCCATTGGTGTGGGTAGTTACGGACAAGCACGGGTGCCGGTACAGACACCTTACGGCACGCAATATATGATGATGGACTCCGAGTTCGACGAAACGACCTTGCGCAATATCGCTTCCACTACGGGTGGCGAGTATTTCCGCGCAACGGATAACAACTCCCTACGCTCTATCTACGAGCAAATCGACCAATTGGAGAAAAGCAAGATTCGTGTTCGCGAGTTTAGCAAACATACCGAGAACTTTGTGCCGTTCCTCTCCATTGCGCTTATCTGCTTACTGCTTGAGATTTTGCTTAGATACTTTGTTTTACGTACTTTGACCAACTAATTCTTGCCTTATTATGTTTCGATTTGCACATATTCAATTCCTTTGGCTACTCCTGCTCATTCCCGCTATCGTAGCAGCCTATATATGGTTTACACGCCGCAAACGTCGTCAGTTGGCTACGTTTGGCGACCCTACCCTGCTTGCCGAACTGATGCCCAACGTGTCGCGCAACCGTCCTATTGTCAAGTTCTCGATTTTGATGGTGGCGCTCACCCTGTTGATTTTTGCGGCTGCACGTCCGCAATTCGGGCAGAACGAGCAGACTGTCAAACGTCAGGGCATTGAGGTGATGATTGCCTTGGATATATCTAACTCGATGTTAGCGGAAGACGTGCAACCCAGCCGTTTGGACCGTGCCAAACAGATGCTCTCCAAGATGATTGATAAGATGGTGGACGACAAAGTCGGATTAGTAGTCTTTGCAGGCGAGGCTTATACGCAATTGCCTATCACGTGCGACTATGTTTCTGCTAAGATGTTCCTCAATACCATTACGCCTAATCTCATCAAGGCACAAGGAACTGCCATTGGTGAGGCGATTCAGACCTCGATTCGCTCATTCGGTAGCGAGCAATCGGAAGCAGGACGCGCTATCGTACTTATCACAGATGGCGAGAACCACGAGGACGATGCCGTCGCCGCTGCCAAGAAAGCACGGGAAATGGGCATTAACTTGTATGTAATCGGTATCGGTAAACCCGAGGGAGCACCTATTCCTATTGAGGGTACCAACAACTATCGCAAAGACCGCAGCGGACAAGTCGTAGTTACGCGGCTGAACGAAGATATGTGTAAGGAAGTGGCACAAGCCGGTGGCGGACTCTATGTACGATGTGATAATACGAATACCGCTATGCGCACCTTGCAAAAAGCGTTGGACGAACTGGCTTCAAGCGAAATCGAGACGACGGTCTATACCGATTATAACGAACAATATCAGTCATTTGTGCTGATTGCTTTGCTGCTGATTGTGGTAGATTTCTTTATCTTCAATCGCAAGAACAAGTCGTTAAGCAAGTGGAACTTATTTGGAGAAAAAGAACTATAATTATGAAACAAATTTGTATATTCATGATGGTGGCTTTGTTGAGCCTACCGGCCTTTGCACAAAAAGAGTTCTCTGCGGTTCGCCATGGCAATAAGGACTACAAGAAAGAGAAATACGAAAAGGCGGAAGTCAATTACCGCCGTGGTATAGAGCAAAACGACAAATCGTTTGAGGCGCATTATAACTTGGGTGATGCACTCTTCAAGCAGGACAAATATCCCGAGGCTGCCGAAGAGTTTGCGAAAGCCGTGCAGCAGTTAGACCCGAAAAGCGACAAGAAACGCCTTGCTGCTACATATCATAACATCGGCAATTGCCAATTTGCACAGCAGCAATACGATAAGGCGGTAGCGGCTTATCAGCAGGCTTTGCGCAATAACCCGAAGGACGACGACACACGCTATAATCTTGTTAAGGCGATGCAACTGCTACAGCAGCAAGAGCAGCAGCAAGGGAAAGACAATCAGCAGCAAGAGCAGCAACAGCAAGAACAGCAACAGCAAGAGCAGCAACAGCAGCAACAACAGCAACAACAGCAACAACAGCAGCAACAGGAGAATCAAATGGACAAAGAGACTGCCGAGCAGATTCTTGATGCGCTGGAGCAAGACGAACAAGATACCCAAGAGAAGTTGCAACGGCAACAGGGAACTAAAAAACGTGTAGAAAAAGATTGGTGATTCGTTTAGAGATTAAAGTTTAGAGTTTAGAGTTTAGAGTTTAGAGTTTAGAGAATATGAGATCAATCCATCAATTCATCATTAAGCCAAAGGCGCTTAAATTCATCATGCTCGCGGCATTATGCATTGTGCATTGTGCATCGTGCTTCGTTTTTGCGGACGATGTAGAATTCCGCGCAAGTGCCCCTTCGCAAGTAGTAATTGGCAAGCCCTTCCAACTTACTTATTCTGTCAATCAGCGTTCACGCAACTTGCAGACGCCTGATTTGAACGGCTTTGAAGTGTTGGCGGGTCCTTATACATCTACTTCGTCGTCCACCAGTTTTATCAATGGCAAGCGCACTTCGTCTTTCAGCCAAACCTACACGTTCACGCTGATGCCTACCACGGAAGGAAGTATCACCATCGCACCTGCATCTATTCAGGTTGATGGCGAGACCTATACCTCCAACGGTATTAAGATTACCGTGCTTCCTGCCGACGAAGAGCCACAACAAAGCGTCCCTTCCTCTCAGCAGCAGAGTTCGCGCAGCGAGTCCGCCCAATCGTCAAGCAGCGGCTCTGTAAGTAGCGAGAATATCTTTATCCGAACGGTTGTCAGCAAGACGCGTGTTCACGAACAGGAGGCTTTGCTGCTCAGTTACAAACTTTATTTCGCTGGTGTTGATGTGGCGCAGTTTACCAACAACACGAAGATTCCTGAGTTCACAGGCTTCCTCAAGCAGGAATTGGAGCAAGGCGAGATTCAAACCGAGTTGGAGCATTATAACGGCAGAAACTACCAAACGGCGGTACTCTATCGCACCCTCCTCTATCCGCAACACGCTGGCGACATCAAGATTGACCCTGCCAGTTTCGAAGCCGTGTTGCGCGTACAGACAAGAGCGCAAGTGCGCAGTATTTTTGATGACTTCTTTGGTTCTTATACGAATGTTACGAAGGCGCTTACCGCCCCGGGAGTAACGATTCATGCGGAAGCCCTGCCCGGTGGCAAACCGGCAAGTTTCTCGGGTGCTGTGGGACAATTCAGTATGACGCCCTCTATCTCCTCTACCGACCTCAAGACCAACGAAGCCGTCACTATCAAACTCGACATTAAGGGTAATGGTAACATGAAACTCATCAAGACGCCTGCTATCGAATGGCCGGAAGGTTTTGAGGAGTACGACCCGAAGATTAGCAACAACTTCAAAACATCTGCTAATGGCGTTAGTGGAAGCAAGACGATTGAATACTTGGCTATTCCTCGTGCTGCCGGCACCTACACTATTCCCGCCGTGCAGTTTAGTTATTTCGATACCGAGTCTGGGGCATATCGTACGCTATCCACACCCGAATATACCCTGCATATCAGCAAAGGCAGTGGCGACACCGAAGAAACCGTTGTACAGCAATATACGGGCACTTTGAAAGAGGATATCCGGCAATTGGGTACCGACATACGTTATATCTCCTCTACCCCGCTTCGTTACGCCTCCCGTTCAAGTAAAGTCACGAGCAATAGAGTACTTTTCTTCTATCTCGTGCCGTTATTGATTGCCATTATCCTCTTTATTGCGTTCCGCCGCCGTATTCGCGAGAATGCCGACATTGCACGCGTGAGATATAAGAAGGCGAATAAAGTGGCTCAGAAACGCCTCAAAGTGGCACAGAAACTATTGAGCGAGAACAATAAGACCGCCTTCTACGAGGAGATTGAACGGGCTGCGCTTACCTATTTGAGCGACCGTTTAAGTATTCCTACTGCCGAACTCAATAAGGAGAATATCGCTTCTATCTTACGCGAGAAAGGCGTAGAGGACGACCTTATCGCTGACGTTAACGATGTCCTTTCTACAGCGGAATTTGCACGTTATGCGCCATCGTCCGGCCATGCTATGGACGACCTCTATACGCAGACTACTAATCTTATCAACAACCTTGAAAATCAGACTCTATGAAACGCCTCAATATAGTTCTAATCACGCTATTGGCTGCCACCACGATGATGGCGCAACAGGAAAATTTCGAGCAAGCAAACCTACTCTATGCCGATGGCAATTATGCCGAGGCAGCCGACCTCTACGAGACGTGCCTTACCGACGAACAAGCGCTCAGCCCGAAGAGTGCTGCCTTGGTCTATTACAATCTTGGTAACGCACGCTTCAAGCAGGAGGATCTGAGTCAGGCTATTTTGGCATACGAGCGTGCCTTACGCCTTTACCCTACTTATAAAGATGCCAAGTACAATCTTGCGTTTGCGCAATCGCATATTGTAGATAATATCGCCGATACGCACATGTTCTTCCTTTCGTCTTGGGCACGTGCTTTGCGTAATTTGTTATCGGAAAGCACATGGCTAATCATCAGTATCGTACTCTTTATTCTCTGCCTTGCGGGAGCCTTGTGTTTCGCTTTGGGCAAAGAATTATGGCTGCGTAAGTCTGCCTTCCATATTGCATGGATAGCCCTGCTGATATCCGTCATTACAGGATTTAACGCACTTTCGTTGCACCGTCGCGACCTCTTGCGCGAAGAAGCCATTATTACGCAAGGTGTCGTGAACGCCAAGTCCTCGCCCGATAAGTCTGGGACCGACCTCTTCACGATTCACGAAGGCACGAAGGTAAGTATCACGGAGACTTTGGGCGAATGGTGTAATATCCATGTCGGCAACAATGTCGGCTGGGTCAAACTCGCTTATTTGGAACGTATCTAATCCTATTTTAATTATTATACACATGAAAAACAAAATTATTCTGCTACTTGTTGTAGCATTTGTTGGTTCTCTGACAGCCTTAATAACGCTTATCTGCAAGTATCGTCCGCAACCTAACGCGATTCAGGTGCAACGCATTTGGGAAGGCGATTATTGTGCCTTCACGTCACTTGTCAAATATAACGATAAGTATTATTGCGCCTTTCGTGAAGCGCCCCAACACCACGTCACCGAAGACGGCAAAGGCGGTATAGCACGCATCATCGTTTCCGGGGACGGCAAGCAATGGGAGTCGCTTGCTGCTTTCGAGATGGACGGCGTCGATTTGCGCGATCCGAAACTATCGCAGATGCCGGACGGGCGACTGATGATTTTGATGGACGGCTCTGTATATGACAACCGTAAGTTGGTTAATATGTACCCGCAAGTATCCTTCTCGGAAGATGGTATTACGTTCTCCGACTTGCAACCTGCAATTCTTGATTCTGCTATCTGCCACGATTACGAGTGGATTTGGCGTGTTACATGGCACGAAGGCGTAGGTTATGGCGTAATCTACGGCAGCCAATATACGTTGGTTAAGACCACAGACGGCATTCATTATCAATTAGTTACTGCGCTGAATATCGACAACGCCCCGGGAGAAACGACCCTGCGTTTTCTCTCCGACGGCACGATGCTTTTGATGGCACGTTGCGAGGGGCAAAACAAACACGGTGTTTGGGGTAAGAGTCTGCCGCCTTATACGGATTGGGAATATACGGAGATGAACATTCCGTTAGGCGGACCTGATTTCCTTGTTGTGGACGATAGTCTCACTATTCTCGGCACACGCTCGTTATACGCTTCGGAAAAGACGATGATGCTCAAAGGCACTTTAGACGGCAACTTCGAGGAGATATGTATCTTGCCTTCCGGCGGTGACGACAATAGTTACCCGGGAATGCTGATTGAGGGTAACGAGTTATGGGTGACTTATTATTCGCGCCACGAATTAGACAAGGCTGCCATCTACCTTGCTAAACTGCCATTGAGCGATTTCCTTTCTCCACGCACTAACACGTATTTCTTCAAGTAAATCACCAATTTTAACTCTCTTACCGCTTCATGTTGTTCCAACGTCTTATTAACGCTTGCGTTAAAGTGGTGCAGAAATGTCTGCCCGAGCCATTTATATTTGCTATTATTCTCACGTTTGTGGCGGCTGTCTTAGCGATGCCTATTTGTCATCAGACGCCGCTTGAAGTAGTCAGTCATTGGGGTAATGGTATTTGGAATTTGCTTTCCTTTGCTATGCAGATGGCATTGGTGTTGGTCTGCGGTTCCGCCTTAGCCTCTGCGCCTGTTATCAAACGTGGTATCAGTGCGTTGGCATCGTTACCTAAAACGCCGGTTGCTGCTATTGCGCTGGTTACTTCTGTTTCTGCTGTTGCATGCTGGCTCAACTGGGGGTTTGGACTGATTATCGGGGTTATCTTCGCCAAAGAGATTGCCAAGAAAGTCAGTAGTGTGGACTATCGGCTTCTGATAGCATCAGCGTATAGTGGGTTTGTCGTGTGGCATGCAGGTTTGTCTGGTTCTATTCCGCTTACGATGGCTACGCCGGGCGATTCGCTCGTGAAAGCCACGAATGGAGCAGTCACATCGCCGGTTCCGGTTAGCGACACGATTCTTGACCCCCATAACTTGCTGATGGTTTTGATTACTATTATTGCTATCACGGTTGTTAATGCCCTGATGCACCCCAAGCAGAATATCGTTACTATCAACCCTACTCTATTGCAGGACGATGAACCTGCCGTTACTTCTTGTGCTACTACGCCTGCCGAGCACATGGAGCATTCTCAACTGATTGCATGGGCTATTGCGTTGTTGGGATTAGGTTATTTGGTGATTAAACTGACGCTATTAGGCGGTTCGTTTGATTTGGGGGCTGTTATTATCCTATTTCTCTTTTTGGGTATTATTCTCCACGGCACACCGATTGCGTATGTGCGGGCATTCTCGAAGGCTGCCACAGGTGCTGCCGGCATTATTCTGCAATTCCCTTTCTATGCAGGTATTATGGGTATCATTACGGGGGTCGGAGCAAGTGGAATCTGTTTAGGCACGGTGATTAGTGATGCCTGCATATCTATTTCTACACCTGCTACATATCCTTTGCTTACATTCTTGTGCGCCGCTATTCTGAATATGTTTGTGCCGTCTGGAGGCGGTCACTGGGCTATTCAGGCGCCTATTATGTTCACGGCTGGGGCTGATTTGGGTGTTGACCCGGGGCTTACAGGAGTGGCTATTGCGTGGGGTGATGCATGGACCAACCTCATTCAGCCGTTCTGGGCTTTGCCGGCATTGGCGATTGCCAAGTTGGACGCAAAGGACATTATGGGTTTCTGCCTCATTGACCTTTTCGTATCGGGTATTGTTATCTGTGCAGGTCTTCTCTTCTGGGCAATTTAACTTTTTTACTTAAGACACCCTTCTTGCCCCCTGTCTGCGGTTCTTCGTCATATTTCGTGATTTCTATATGCTCTCTGGCATAGCGTTTATCA
>JAKSNN010000016.1 GCA_024399755.1 Paludibacteraceae bacterium
TCTATCTCGCCCATAAAATTTCCCTTTCCGCTTGCATATTCGGAAAATTTGTAGTACCTTTGCACGCTATTAAAGAAAAAACAAAACATGATCAATCGTACTATGGTGCGGACACGCGTGATTCAGACCCTGTTCGCATACTATAAAGACGGCGAAAAAACACCGCTCACAGCCAAGAAAGAACTAATCAATAGTTTTTCCGACACGTACAGCCTTTACATGCAGTTGCTGAACTTCGTGAACGAACTGACTGCCTACGCCGAGCAACAAATCGAACAAGGCGAGACACGCTCCAAAGCGACTCACCTACCCTTCGACGCTAACCGCCGTTTCGTCAATAACCAACTCGCTAAACAGATATTCAACTGCCGCACCCTGCGGAATTACATCGATAACGAACGCCTCACTTGGGACGCCGGTATGAATGCCGTTAGTGCAATCTACCGCTTGCTGACCGAAAGCAAAATATACAAGACCTATATGGCAGCCGAAACATGCAGTTTCGATGACGACAAACGCATTTGGCGCAAGATTATATCGGGCATGATGATGGATAACGACGACCTGCTGTCCGCCCTCGAAGAAATGGAAGTAACGCTCGACCACGCCAACTGGACTACCGATGCCGACGTGATTCTCAGTTATGTGGAGAAGACTATCAAACGCACGACCGCCGATAGCGATATCGACGGCAAACTACTGCCGATGTTCGACAAAGAGGAGGAATTAGAGTTCGGCAAAGAACTGCTGCAATACGCTATTGAAAACCGCAGCGCCTATCAGGAACTAATCAGTAGCCACCTCAAGAACTGGGACGCTGACCGTATCGCCTACATGGATACAATTATCCTGCAAGTGGCACTCGCAGAAATTCTTAACTACCCGAACATCGCTGTGGAAATTTCCCTGAACGAATATATTGAGATTGCCAAAGAATACTCTACCGAAAAGAGTTACCTCTTCATCAACGGTATCCTGACAGAGATTCTGCTGCACCTCAAACGCGAAAACAAACTAATGAAAAACGTAAAATAACAATTAAAATTATACAACTATGCTAACAATTCTTTTAGACGCTGCTGCACAGCAAGGTATGGGAGGCAGCCAATGGTCATTCTGGGTAATGATGATTCTTATCTTCGTAGTTTTCTATTTCTTCATGATTCGCCCGCAACAGAAGAAACAAAAAGAACTACAACAACAACGCGACAATATGAAAAAAGGTGACAAAGTGGTTACCGCAGGCGGTATCTATGGCGAAATCAAAGAAATACAAGAGAACGCATTCATCATCACCATCGCAAAAGACATTACAATCAAAGTGGACAAAGCCAGCGTATTTGCTACTGCAGACGACGCTCAGCAAAGTCAGAAAGAGGAGAAAAAGTAATTCCTGCTCTCGATACCATATTGCATAAAGCGGGGCAACGAATTTGGAAGTTTGTCCGCAGCGGGGAACTGATGCTCTACATCGGCTTTGTAGCCCTTGCCACAATGATGTGGTATGGGCACGCCATGAGTTCGGTGCGCGATGCACATATACCTGTACATGTAACCTACGTGGGCAAACCTAACGAGATGGACTTTACGCCCGCTCTACCCACTACCCTTGATGTAGAAGTGCGCGATGCAGGCAGCCGTCTGCGCGTTTATTTCGTTACACCTTTGGAACTGACTATCGACCTGAGCGACCAGATTCGTGGGCGAAAAGGAGAGATCTATGTATCCGAGGAAACGATTCGCCGCAGCCTGACCAACATGATTCAGGGTACTACCAAACTGCAAAACCTCACACCCGCACAAATCCATTCGAAATATGTGCGTCAGGAGTCGAAGGTAGTGCAATTAATGTCTAACGTGACCCTCGTGCCTGCAGCCGAATATCAGATAATGAGTGATGCGACCCTCGCACCATCTACAATGCAGATATTCGGTTATAGCGACGTCATCGCAAAGATTGACACGCTCTGGACTGACAGCATCACGCTTCGCGATGTACGCGACACTATCCGCAGCAAAGTACATATTACCGCCCAAAAAGGTATCCGTCTGCAAACCGACTCCGTATCGGTGACGGCTGTGGCAGAACGTTTTACGGAGAAGACTCTTATACGCCCTATCGAGGTAATAGACCTGCCCGAAGGCTTGAATCTGCACCTCTTTCCGCAAGAGGCTACCGTAACGATTTGCTGCCCGATGTCCCTCTTCTCGGATATTCGCGATGAAGATATACATGTCGAATGTCACTTCCCTGTGGGGAACGAGGAACAATTGCCCCTTTATGGACGGTGCGACAACCCCTACGTAACCGATATCAGGATTAACCCTGCTACGATAGAATTTATTATTGAGCAATGAAAAAGATAGAAATGGTCGATCTGCACACGCAGTATGAGCACATCAAAGCCGACATCGACCGCGGCATTCAAGAAGTAATCGACTCTACCGCTTTTGTCAAAGGACCTAAAGTCAACGAGTTTCGTGAGCACCTTGAGTCATATACAGGTGCAAAACATGTTATTCCCGTAGGTAACGGAACCGATGCCCTGCAAATAGCCTTGATGGCTCTCGGTCTGCGCCCCGGAGACGAAGTGATTACACCTACTTTCACTTTCATTGCTACTGCGGAAGTGGTGGCGCTGTTAGGGCTTACGCCTGTGGTAGTAGATGTGGATTGGGACACCATGAACATCTCTACGGAAGCCATCGAGCGCGCCATTACGCCTAAGACGAAAGCCATTGTGCCCGTTCACCTCTTTGGGCAGTGTGCCGATATGGAAGCCATTATGCGTATAGCCCGCAAGCATAACCTCTATGTTGTGGAAGATGCCTGCCAAGCCATCGGTGCTGTATATACATTTTCCGACGGAAGCAAACAGCAAGCTGGCACTATCGGCAATATCGGTTGCACCAGTTTCTTCCCGTCGAAGAATCTTGGCTGCTATGGCGATGGCGGAGCCATTTTCACTAACGATGACGATTTGGCTGCTAAGATGCAAGCCATTGCTAACCACGGCATGGTAGTACGTTACCACCACGATATGATTGGCGTGAACTCGCGTTTGGACAGTATTCAAGCCGCTATTCTCGATGCCAAACTGCCGCACCTCGACGAATATATAGCCAATCGCCAACGTGCCGCAGCCTATTACGACAATGCCTTTTCGGGCAATCCGCACATTATCGTACCCGGGCGCAACACACATTCCACGCACGTATATCACCAATACACGTTGCGTATTATCAATGCCGACCGCAACCGGCTCAAAGAACTTTTAGCGGAAAAGAACATTCCCGCCATGATATACTACCCTGTTCCGCTCCACTTGCAGAAAGCCTACAACGACCCGCGTTACAAGCAAGGCGACTTCCCCGTTGCCGAACGTTTGGCAGATTGTGTACTCTCCTTGCCGATGCATACGGAACTGGATAACGAACAATTGGCTTATATCACGTCTTCCGTCCTTGATTGTATCAATCGCCTCTAATCTATGGCTGGTCTCTCCCTCATACAACAGCAGAAACTGCAAACGAAGTTATCACCCGCACAAATACAGGTGATACGTCTCCTTGAATTGCCGTCTATTGAACTTAGACAACGTATCAACGAGGAACTGCAGGAAAACCCTGCCCTTGAAGAAGGTATCGACCCTACTGCGCCCGACCGCAATGAAGAGGATTGTATGCAAGAGGACGACTATATCAATCCCTTACAAAACAGCGATTTCGACTACGACGACTACGTCAACGACGACGAGAAAGCCGATTACGAGCCGCGTGCCTCACAGGCGTCTAACGAATTGCGCGACGACATACCCATCGTGAATAGCGTCACGCTTATGGAGCACCTCAAGGAGCAAGTCTATCTCACGAAGATGACCAAACCCCAGCGTCACATCGCTAAATGGGTACTCGGGAATATCGACAACGACGGTTTCCTGCGCCGTAGTATAGAGCAACTGGTGGACGACATCGCCTTCCAAGAAAACCTCACCGTAAGCGATGAGGAGATGGAGGATATCGTAAAACAAATCAAGCAGTTCGACCCGCCCGGAGTTGCAGCCAAAGACTTGCAGGAATGCCTTATCAACCAACTCAAGCAAAAGGATAGTACGGAGGCTATTACCCATGCCATTCAGATACTATCTATCTGTTTCGAGCCTTTCTCCAAGCACCATTACGATAAGATTATGCAACGGCTCCTCATCTCCGAACAAGAGATGAAAGACGCCATTGACGAGATTGTCCGTCTCAATCAAAAGCCCGCCAACGGCTTTACAGGAAACACCTACGAGACCCACAAGACCACTATCATTCCCGACTTCTATGTTGAGAATCGCGATGGCGAACTCTTCCTCACGCTCAATACGGGCGACATACCCGAATTACATGTCAGTCCCGAATACAACGAGATGCTTCAGGAATACTCCGGCAAGAATAGCCGCACCAACGACCAGCGCGAGGCTGTCCATTTCATCAAACAGAAGATTGATTCTGCCAATTGGTTCATTGATGCGATTCGCCAGCGCAACGAGACACTGACCCGCACGATGGAAGCAATCATAAAATTGCAGCACAACTTCTTTATCGAGGGCGACGAGACCTACCTCCGCCCAATGATTCTGCAAGACATAGCCGACCGTACTGGCTACGATGTCAGCACCATCTCGCGCGTCAGCAACTCCAAGTACGTACAAACCGAATTCGGCATGTATCCGTTGAAATACTTTTTCTCCGAATCGCTTACCAACGCAGAAGGCGAAGAAATATCTACACGTGAGATTAAGAAGATTATGCAGGAGGTAATTGCCGAGGAGGACAAGACCAACCCGTTGAACGACGACCAATTGGTGGAAGTTCTTAACCGACACGGCTATCGTATCGCGCGACGTACCGTCGCCAAATATCGTGAGCAAATGGGTATCCCCGTAGCACGACTGAGAAAGGTTTTCTAATGGCAAATAAGGCGTTACATATTGCTTCGCAAGCCCTGAGCATTCTGCTCTACCCGCTTTTTATTCCTACCTACGGAACTATTCTCTATTGCTTTGCTCTGCAGCAGAACAATCCGATGCTTAACGCTATCTTTTGGCTCTTTGCCATCGCTGGAAGTGTCGTATTCACTCTTGTTATTCCGCTTTCTGCCATCGCTATCATGATTCGCAAGAAGCAGGTGAGTGATATCTTTATTTCTAATCCGAAGGAGCGTACTATTCCTTATATATATACTGCGTGCTGCTATGGCTTCTGGTGCTATTTCCTGCATACTATCTTGCATGTATCGCAGTTTTTCTTCCTCGCCGCCGTCGGTGCTATGGTCGCCCTGTTATTGGTAACTCTCATCAATCGCAAATGGAAGATATCCGCCCACCTGTGCGGTTTAGGCGGACTGACTGGCGGACTGATTGCCTATGCTCTCACCATCGGGCAAATGCCTTCCTTCGGTATCGTTAGCCTCGTCTTAGGTGTCGCACTTATCCTGATGTATGCCCGCCTCTATCTCAACGAACACACCGATTGGCAAGTCGTTGCAGGCTACCTGTTAGGCATTGTCTGCACATTATTGCCTAATCTAATCGCTATCTATGTATAAACGTCTGTCGCTCATATTAATCGGCTTAACGGCATGTTATTGCGCTTGGTGCCAGCCCCTAAGCGACAAGGCACGTGTGTCGCTGCTCACCTGCCAACCGGGGCAGGAACTCTATTCCCGCTACGGGCATACCGCCTTCCGCATTAGCGACCCTGCCAATGATTTGGACGTGATTTTCAACTATGGTGTTTTCTCCTTCGATACCGACAATTTCTATTGGAAGTTCGTGAAGGGCGAGACCTACTACGAGTTAGGCATTGACAACACCGATACTTTCCTTTGGGCATACGCATTCAACCGTCGCGCCATCTACGAACAGATTCTCAATCTCACCACCGAGCAGAAGCAACGCCTGTTCGATGCTCTGCGCGTTAACTACCTGCCCGAGAACCGTGCCTACCTGTATAACTTCGTCTTCGATAATTGCGCTACACGCGCTTTCAATATGCTGCAAAACGCCTTGGGTGAGGAGTTGCAGTCGGATTATGTAGGGCGTGTCGGTCAGCCTTATCGTCAAGTGCTCAGCCACTACACGGGCAAGTACTCATGGGAAGATTTTGGTATCAACCTGCTCTTTGGCAGACGTGCTAACTTGCCGATGGAGAACGACGACCGACTCTTCCTTCCCGAGGAACTGATGAACTATGTCTCTCATGCTACTTTTGCCGATGGTACTCCCCTCGTGCAACGCGAGAACATCATGGCTTTCCCTACTCGCCCAACGCCTTGGTACGACGATTGTCGCTATGGATTAGTCGCTTATGCACTCCTTATCATCGGACTGAGCCTATACGACCGCAGTCGCAAGAAACTCACTTGGTGGGTTGACCTCGTCGTAGGCATTATATATGCGTTCCTAATTGGTATCGTCATTTTCCTGACATTCTTCTCGCTACACCCGTTAGTCGGATTCTCGTGGCGACTATTTATTATTCCTGTTATTCATCTATGCGCACGACTCATTTACATACTACGTTAATCTGCCTTCTCATCGGTTGTTTATCGGTGTTCGCTACCCCAAAACTGAAGGTAGTGGTGCTGATTGATGGTCTGAATCAGGCAAGTCTGGATATGTTGCGTCCTTATTGGTCGCAAGGTGGGTTGCGCACCTGTAGCGAAGAAGCCCTGCATACCACTCTCTCGTTCTCACAATGGTTATATGGTGGCAACGAATCTACTGCCACGTTGCTAACTGGCGTTTCGCCTCTCCAGCATACCTACACGATGGACTACACCTTCTCTCGCACCGATAAGAAAACACATCTCATATTGGAAGATAAGACGCAAGAGGGCATCGGCACTACGTTGCAAATATCGCCCAAAGCGCTATCCGTTCCTACATTAGCCGACCAACATCGTATGCGCCATGGCGATAAGGCAAAGATTTATGCTATCGGTATTCACCCTACTACCACGGTTCTGTTGGCGGGTCATGCGGCTAATGCCTGCTGCTGGATTGAGGCAGACAAATTGCAATGGTGTACCACGTCCTTCTATCCGGAGGGGCTGCCTTCTGCAGCCGACGAGATGAACGTTAGCGGGCGATTTGCTGCATTAACCACCAAGCAATGGACTCCCCGCATGGATATTTCCGCCTATACCTGCCCTACCGACGAGGAAAAACAAAAAGGCTTTTCGTATGTTTCATCGAAAACCCTGCGCCAAGTGCCTGCCGGCAACACCCTTGTGGTGGAATTGGCTCTCGCTATGCAGAAAACACAGAACTTGGGGAAGGATAATACGTCTGACCTTTTGTTATTGGAGATGACTACTGTCTCGCCTAACGCCGCATCGGATAAGATTCAGTCTGCCGAGCAGGAAGACTTATACCTTTGCCTCAATCAGGATTTAGGCTTCCTCATGGAGCAACTCAATCGCCATGTTGGGCAGCAGAACTACGACCTAATCATCGTGGGCAAACCCGTCTTAGGCATCGGTTGGAAAGAGTGCGAAAAGGCTAATCTCACACGTCATACCTTGAACGTGGACCGTATGGCAGCTCTAACAGGCACCTATCTCATGGCGCTTTATGGCCACGAGCGCTGGATTGATGGCGGATACGGACAATCAATCTACCTCAATCGTACGCTCATCGAGCAGAAGCATTTATCGTTGGAGACTCTGCAAAAGCAAGTGGCAGATTTCCTCATGGAGTTTGAGGGCGTACAACTCGCTTTCCCTTTCCGTGATGCGCTCAATCAGCCTTCTATCCTGCCTTCTGTCAACAAGCATTGCGCGGGTGATGTCATCTTCACGTTAGAGGAAGGCTGGCAACTGATGGCTAACGATTGGAAACCTATCGACAACGTTCTGGACGACGCTACGCCGATGCCGATGTATTATTGGTCATTCAACCGCACTTCTTGGCCCTTGCGGCCTACATCTGCACTCGAACTATTGAATTTTATGGACTATTAACCCAATTTACGAACTTATAAAACATTATACAATATGTTATTCTACGAAATCAAAGTCAATTATCAACGCCAAACGGGTGAAGACAACCCTGGCAAAGTAAAAGAAACCTACCTTGTTGAGGGACTCAACTGCTCCGATGTGGAGGGGCGTCTCATCGAGGACATCAAGCCGTTCGTCTTTGGCGAACTGGAAGTACCAAGTTGCAAGAAAGTACAGGTCTTCGACCTTATCAACGACCCGGAAGGTGACCGCTGGTTTAAGGCGCGTGTCGAACTGATTACGGTAGAAGAAAGCGGTAAGGAAACACGCAAGACCATCACAATCTTGGTACAAGCCAACACGATTCAACAAGCACTCAAGAATGTGCAAACACACATGTCAGGCAACGATTGCGAAATAGTAAGCATCATGCGCTCACCTATTTTGGAAGTCTATCGTGCCATCAACTAATCCATTGCTATTATGAAAGTTACAAAGAAGATAGTGCTCGAAGAGCACGATATGCCCACCCGGTGGTACAACATCGTTGCAGACATGCCCAATAAGCCTCTGCCGATGCTGAATCCCACCACGAAACAACCTACTACCAAAGAGGAGTTTGAAGTCCTTTTCTCCAAAGGTGCTGCCGAGCAAGAGTTCTCTACGGAGCGCTGGATTGATATTCCTGATGAGGTGCGCGACTTGTATCGCATTTATCGTCCTACGCCGTTGGTACGTGCGTCCGGCTTGGAGAAGGCACTCGATACACCGGCTAAGATCTATTTCAAGAACGAGAGTGTCAGCCCGGTAGGCTCCCACAAACTCAACTCGGCTATCCCGCAGGCGTACTATAATAAGATTCAGGGTATCAAGCACTTGACTACCGAGACGGGTGCGGGTCAATGGGGTTCTGCGCTCAGTATTGCCAGCAAGCACTTCGGGTTGGACTTGACCGTCTTTATGGTCAAGGTCAGTTACGAGCAAAAGCCTTATCGCAAGTCCGTCATGCACACGTATGGCGCTACGGTTATCCCGTCGCCAAGTATGACTACCGGGATTGGTCGTCAGTTCAATCAGGACTATCCTAATACTGCGGGTAGTCTGGGCATGGCTATCTCCGAGGCGGTTGAACAAGCACTCAATCAACCCGACACGCGTTATGCGTTAGGTAGTACGATGAGCCACGTGTGCCTTCACCAGACGATTATCGGTGAGGAAGCACGCAAGCAGATGGAGATTGCCGGCGACTATCCCGACATTGTCATTGGCTGCTTTGGTGGCGGTAGCAACTTCGCAGGTATATCCTTCCCCTTCATGCGCGACAACCTCGTTAACGGGGCTAAGACGCGCTTCATTGCTGCCGAACCGGCTTCATGCCCGAAACTCACACGCGGACAGTATGCCTACGACTTCGGTGATGCGCAGGGCGTTACGCCACTCATTCCGATGTACACGTTAGGGCATGGCTTCCAGCCTGCGGCTATTCATGCCGGCGGTTTGCGTTACCATGGTGCGGGCTCGTATGTCAGCCAACTCGCGCACGACGGATATATCGAGGGACGCGATGTCAACCAGTTGGACGCCTTCAAGGCGGGTATTCTGTTCTCGCAGGCAGAGGGTATCATTCCAGCTCCCGAATCCACTCACGCCATCTGCGTGGCTATTCAGGAAGCCCTCAAGGCGAAGGAGGAAGGAACAGAGAAAGTCATTCTTTTCAACCTCTCTGGTCACGGACTCATCGACATGGCGTCCTACGACCGCTACTTCGCAGGCGACCTGAACAACTACATCGTTCCGCAAGAATTGATTGATGAGAACGTCAACGACTTAATGAAACTGTGATTATGTCAGAAATAGTTAATCGTCTCAACCAAGTGCGCCCTACCGTTTCGGAGGGCGTCACTTTGGTTTGTGTCAGTAAGTTCCACCCTGCGGAAGCCATTATGGAGGCGTATCAGGCAGGGGAACGCGACTTCGGAGAGAGCCGTGTGCAGGAGTTACTTACCAAATACGAAGCGTTGCCAAAGGATATCCGTTGGCACATGATTGGTCACCTGCAAACCAATAAGGTACGCCAGATTGTGCCTTTTATCCATCTTATTCATAGTATCGACTCCGAACATCTGCTTGCTACGGTCAACCGCGAAGCCGGGAAGATTGGGCGTGTGGTAAATGTGTTGTTAGAGGTGCATGTGGCAGCCGAGGATACCAAGTCGGGGTTCTCGCCGGAAGAACTGCAGGCGCTGGTGGACAAACTGCAAAATGCCACTACGCCACTCTATCCTAACGTAAAGATTTGCGGTATCATGGGCATGGCTACCAACACCGATGATGAGACGGAGATTCGCCGTTGTTTCCGTGCGCTCAAATCGCTCTCCGACCAACTGGCACACACAATCGCCAAAGGCGAACAACAACCCGCCAATATCCTCAGTATGGGCATGAGTTCCGACTATCGTTTAGCGATAGCCGAAGGCAGTACGATGGTACGCATTGGCACCACCATCTTCGGTGCCCGCGTGTATTAGTTCCGCGTATCCGACCGTAGTAATATCTTAATGGTATCTTAGTGATTCTTTCACTCATAAAATTCAACGTAAACTACGTTAACCTACGTAAACAACGCGTAGCAAAATCGTACCGTTAACATAACATCAACATAACATTGCAGACATTTGCAAGCACTTTGGTAGTGTTGTGCTATACAGATGTTATACAGATGTTATACACATGTTAGATAGTATAACCTTCTCTTTTTGCTAAACGCAAGGTCGAGGGTCATTCGACACTCATTCGACACTCTCCAAGGGGACTTTCTTACAAGTTCTCTCTATCTCTCCCGCTTACTTTCTTTCCCATTTCCTCTTCCATTCCGTTCATTATAGGCGATAGTATCGCCGCCTTTTGGGGGAATGGACAATGAAGTTGGTCAAGACCATTTGACCATTTCGCTCTCAATGCCGATGAATAAAGGGATACAAACGAAGTTGGTCACTTGGTCATGACCAACTTCTTTTGAACATTGCACTTGTGCAAACCATCATTTGCCAACGGCAAAATTACAACTCATAATTCTTAATTCACTCTTCCTCCCAACGAATTATACATCTTGCCGTGCAATAGCGTATGCACGGCAAGAATAAATAGTGTCAAGAAAGGTTCATACACTACGGGCAGACGGCACGCACAGATTCTCCAAAAAAGCCAAAATCCCAAACTATATGAATATTGTATGAGTTAAACTCTAAATAATCTATATAATTCTCACCACTAGCAGACCGAGAAGATGACCAATAGAGCCCTGAAGTTCCAAGAAAGTCAAGATCGTATCCGCAGTATGAACCCGCTGCCGGCAAGAAAATAGAGTTCCCATTTGTACCAACTACGTTATAACCATTTACGCCATGTTGCGTTGTCCATACCCAAGTACAATTATTTTTAAGTTCGTCAAATTCATCATGGGTCGGCATACGCCAATTGCCACCCCAATTCACATGAGCAGCATCATATTCTAATGGCAGTATAACATCCGAAAAATAGATATAGTAATGATCTGAACTATACCTGTTCTTTTTAGATGTTTCTCCCCATGCGAAGTAGTCTCCATACCCTTCGGGAGTTGTGGCACCTACGTTACAGGTCGCCCATTTGACCGATAGACCTAAGTCCACATAGTCATAACCATTCTCTTTTCCACCAGTTCCATGAATATAGCCTCCTCCGTCTGTTTCAGTTGTAAAACTCTTTACAGCACCATATTCATACTGTATACCATTAAGTATTAAATACGCACGGTAATAATACTTTGTTTCGGCTACTAAGTCTGTCACTTCTATTGAGAATGTTTGTCCTATCAATATATCGCCTTCCAATCTTTCTCCTTGGTATTCTAACACCTCAAACTCACTTTCGGAAATCAACATACCGAATTCTATAGACTTATAACCTGCTAATTCCAAACCGACTTCACCTGTTAATAGAGCACTAGTTTTTGTAACTTTTGTAGCAGAATTGGTTACCACCTTATCAGATGTGCTCTTTCCATCTGGTGCGCTGTCGAATTTATCTTCGCAGGCAGCAAATACTACAGCCAACAATGATAATAAAAATACTTTTGTTTTCATTTTAATTTAATATTTTATTTATTCCATTCATAAATCAAATCACTCCAGTAGAAGCCACTATCTTCATATCCCTTCTTAATATAGATATGCCCAATAGTGTACTGGTCACCAACGTTAAAATCTATGTTACAATAAGTTAGATTTTTTATGGAATTGGATAATTGAGAGAAATCATCTGTTTTGTATAATGTACTACCATCATAACCTGTAGCGAAGGAGAAAACCACATTATTACTACCAATCTTATGATTGTTTAATTTGTTTGCCCATGTAGTAATTATGTTATCACAAGAAGCTACATTATTTGGTTCATGCGTCAACTCATAAGTCGCTTTATACACAACACCATTGGATACAAAAAGACGTACTAAATCATTATTTCCATCACCATCAAATACATATTCATCTCCGTCTTGCTCCCAAAATGGGATACCAAAACGTTCAACTGTTTTCCTTGCGAAAGCGTACTCTTGTCCAATGACTTTATCTAAGAGCGATACTGCATTTTTTGCTCCATTAGCAGAATTGATACCAGCATTCTCACACGAGGTTAGACCAAAGAGACCGAACACTACCGCAATTAACATAAGTTTTTTCATTGATTCTTACCCTATTTTCGTGTCGGGCGCAACGTTTAATCGATTTTTTATTATGTACGATTCGAAGCCAAATACGTCTTAGAGAGCAGGTAACTCATAGCCAATTTTTACATATCCGGTATTGGTATCCATCAAGCGACTATAACCGATACTGAAATTGAATTTATTAGCATAAAAACCAGCACCTAACTCCGTATAGAAGTGTCCACTAAGCAACATACCTTCATCGTAGATCTTACTACCGCTAACATAATAATCTTGTATAAAACTAAGAGTTCCTCCTATTGAAAATTCTGCAAAAGGCATAATCTTTTTTCTTACAGGAACATAACCTCTAACTTGTGCATAAAATGGTAAAGCAACATTGTACGATTCTAAACCAGTGATTCTCAAGAGAGACGTACAACCAAATCCTCCACCAACGTAAATATAGTCCTTAATACGACTACCAAAACCAAAGGTCATACTTGGTCCTGCAAAATCCTCAACAAAGTTAACTCCAAAAGAATGTATAAATTGGAAATGGGCTTTTTTACCCGATGAATATAAACCTTTGATTGTGCTATTATCAGTAGGTTCTTCCCTTTCCTCATTTTGTACGATCGTGTTACTTTCTTGAGATGGACTTTGTTGATGAGTCGTGGAATATGTCTGTACATCCCCATTTTCAAAAACAATAGAGTTGATTTCATTGGTTCTCACTACAAATGTTGGACCATCCAAACTGTTGATTTTTTTGTACTTAACTTCCGTAGAAGATACTTCAAGAATTTTGGCATCAATCTTCGTTGAATTTTTCAGAATAATGATGTCAGTTGCTGATAGCATCGTAGATGCGACAAGACCTACGAATAAAAAAAACTTTTTCATTTTTGTTTGTTGTTAATTTGATTTGTCCTACTTCCTTTCAGGCGGTTCGGTTTTTCCATATTTTATTTATTTGCCTTCATTTTATTATTTGACAGAAGTCATTTGCTGTTGATTGTTTTGTCCATTCCAAACATACAACAAAAAAGCGTGAACATTATTCACGCTCATTCTCATTTCTGAGGCTCTAGCAAAACCATTGACCAAGAATAAACAGAAACGTCCACGCTGGTATATGTTCATACCAACGCGAAACGCGATAGCACTATAAACATACCCACAGGACATTCATATCTTCTTGTTTTGTGGTCATCAAACTGCTAGATTTTCAGAAATCCAAAACAAGCGTCAATAAACGCCTTTTATTATGTCAATTCCACCCTGTTCAGCGAGACATAATCCCTTACCAGCGTGAAATCACTTGCAAAAGTACAACATTTTTTTGGAATATGCAAATATTTCTGCATTTTGCATAAAAATTGGTCTATTTGTACACGTACATCGTACATCAACGCAAAGCATCTTAACGTTGCCTCTGGCAACCTCTTTAACGTGCGTAGCACCTCTTTACACAAGAAAAAAGCACCTCAACGGTGCTTTTTTCAATAATAGTTAATTGGCATGTGCCTTTATTTCACTTCCTCGAAGTCAACATCTTCGGCATCTTTACCGCCTTGGTTTCCGCTTTGTGGATTGCCGCCTTGCGCACCGCCCGGGAATCCTCCAAAGCCTGCGCCACCGGGTTGTGCGCCACCTTGTGCGCCTGCGTTAGCAGCATTGTACATATCTGCACTTGCGGCTTGGAAAGCGGTCATGAGAGCGTTGTTAGCAGCCTCGCAAGCGTCTGCGTCCTTCTTCTCGTATGCGTCCTTCAGGTTCTTCAAAGCCTCCTCGATAGGTGCTTTTTTGTCTGCGGGAATCTTGTCGCCTAATTCAGCCAACTGCTTTTCTGTCTGGAAGATGGTAGCGTCAGCCTTATTCAGCTTGTCGATACGCTCTTTCTCTTTCTTATCAGCCTCGGCATTAGCCTCTGCCTCTGCCTTCATGCGCTTGATTTCATCATCGCTCAAACCGCTCGAAGCCTCGATACGAATCTTCTGTTCTTTGCCCGTAGCCTTATCTTTGGCAGTTACGTTCAATATACCGTTAGCGTCAATATCAAAGGTTACTTCAATCTGCGGCTCACCGCGACGTGCAGGCATAATGCCGTCCAAGTGGAAGATACCGATTTGCTTGTTCTGCGCAGCCATTGGGCGCTCACCTTGCAATACCTTAATCTCTACACTGGGTTGGTTATCCACAGCGGTTGTAAATACTTCCTGTTTCTTCGTCGGGATAGTGGTATTAGCCTCAATCATCTTGGTCATCACGCCACCCATCGTCTCAATACCGAGGCTCAGCGGAGTAACGTCAAGCAGGAGCACGTCCTTCACTTCACCCGTCAGCACACCGCCTTGAATAGCAGCACCTACAGCCACCACCTCGTCCGGGTTAACGCCCTTCGATGGAGCCTTGCCAAAGAACTTCTCAACGGCTTGTTGGATAGCAGGGATACGGGTCGAACCACCTACGAGGATTACTTCGTCAATATCGCTTGTCGTCATGCCGGCATTCTGCAAAGCAGTACGGCAAGGTGCAATCGTGCGTTGGATAAGGTCGTCTATCAGTTGCTCAAACTTAGCACGGGTAAGAGTCTTTACCAAGTGTGCCGGAACGCCGTTGATAGGCATGATATAAGGCAAGTTGATTTCGGTAGAAGTCGTGTTCGAGAGTTCGATTTTTGCCTTCTCGGCAGCCTCTTTCAGACGTTGCATTGCCATTGGGTCTTTGCTCAGGTCTGCACCGCCATTCTCGTTCTTGAACTCCTGAACGAGCCAGTCGATAATTCTGTGGTCGAAGTCATCGCCTCCGAGGTGAGTATCACCATCGGTTGCTTTTACCTCAAACACGCCATCGCCCAATTCCAAGACGCTGACATCGTGCGTACCGCCACCGCAGTCGAATACCACAATCTTCATATCCTTATTGCTCTTGTCCAAACCGTAAGCCAAAGCAGCAGCCGTTGGCTCGTTTACGATACGGCGTACATTCAGTCCGGCTATCTCACCTGCCTCTTTCGTAGCCTGACGTTGGCTATCGTTGAAGTATGCTGGTACGGTGATAACAGCTTCCGTTACCTCTTGACCGAGATAGTCTTCAGCCGTCTTTTTCATCTTTTGCAGAATGATAGCCGAAATCTCTTGAGGCGTATAGAGACGACCGTCAATATCTACACGTGGCGTGTTGTTGTCGCCCTTTACTACTTTATAAGGTACGCGCGAAATCTCGTTACCAAGGCGGTCATAGGTCTCACCCATGAAACGTTTGATGGAGTTGACGGTTTTTGTCGGGTTAGTAATAGCCTGACGCTTAGCAGGGTCACCTACTTTTCTTTCACCACCCTCAACGAATCCAATTACAGAAGGAGTCGTGCGTTTGCCTTCCGAGTTAGCGATTACGATAGGCTCATTGCCTTCCATTACAGCGACGCAGGAATTAGTTGTTCCAAGGTCGATACCAATAATTTTGCTCATAGTTGTATTGTTTTATATGTTAATAATCTTGTTTATCGCTCATCTTATACTCATCCTATACTCATCGTATACTCTTTATTCTTGGCGAATTTCGATTTAGGAGTTGCTTCGATGTGCTCACCATAAATATGACAAACGCCGTGCCAAAGCACAGCGTCTGTCAAAAATCTATGTTTCTCTGCCAATTTGGCAGCAAAAATAATTATTCTTGGTTCAAAGTGACACGTTTGAAGTCAACAATTGTCACATTGGCTTTCTTCAGAACGTCCTTAACGAGTTCTTTCGATTCCGACATGATGTATTGTTGTTCAACGAGAGTGTTCTCTTTAAAGAACTTCTGTAAACGACCTTGAGCAATCATCTCAATCTTCTTGGTATTGAGATTTGCTTCTGCCTCTGCAGGTACGGTAGCACGGATTTGGCGTGCTGTTTCAGCCTGCTCCTCGGTCAACCAACCTTTGGCGGTATTGCTTGCGATGTGGTCATCGCTATCTACGTGAGCGGGGTTAATACCTGCTTTGCGAATAGCGGTTTCTACTGCTTTTGCAATTTCGTCTTGCTTGGTTTTGTCGATTGCGATAGCGAGTTCTTTGTCCTTCACTTCTTGTGCTACGTGGTCAGCATCAAGAGCCACAGGGTTCATCGAAGCCACCTGCATGCTAACGCCATGAACGGTATCTTGGTCTGCATCTGCGTTGTCGGCAGCAACCAAAGAGGAAAGTTTATTTCCGAGGTGGTTGTATGCATCTACTTTGGCAGCACGAATGAAAGCGTAATCGCTCAATTCCATTTTCTCGCCCGTAACACCACTACGCTCCGTAACGAGGTCAAGAGCCGTGAAACCGTCAATCTTGATAGCCTTAAGTTCGTCCAACGAAGCAGGTTGGTGCTCCATGGCAGCGTCCAAGATTTTCTTTACCATTGCTACGAAGTCAGCGTTTTTAGCCACAAAGTCCGTTTCGCACTTTACAGCCACGATAGCGCCAAAGCCGTTCTCTGCCTTTGCCAATACGCAACCTTCCGAAGCCTCTCTATCGCCACGCTTTGCAGCAATAGCCTGACCGCGTTTGCGGAGCAGGTCCTTAGCTACCTCAAAGTCGCCATTTGCCTCTTCCAAGGCTTTCTTTACGTCCATCATACCGGCACCGGTGATGTCACGCAATTTCTTAATATCTGCTAATGTAACAGCCATAATTTCTAAGTATTAAATTGATAATGATAATTAGGGGCTGTCGAAAGGCAGCCCCTATTGATTATTATTCTGCTTTCTCTGCAGCAGGAGTCTCTGGAGCCGACTCTGCTACTTTCTCAGCCTCTGCTTTAGGAGCGGCTTTGCGAACACGGGTACGACGCTCTTTTGGAGCGGGAGCCTCTGCTGCTGCGCCCTCTTGTGCTTGTGCAGCCTCTTCGTCAGCCTTCTCTACTTTGCGTTCTTCCATACCTTCTTTTACTGCCTCGCAGATTGCGGACAGAATGGTCTCGATGGATTTGGTTGCATCATCGTTAGCAGGAATAACGAAATCGATATTATTTGGGTTAGAGTTGGTATCAACAATACCAAATACAGGAATACCCAGACGATTAGCCTCTGCTACTGCGATATGCTCTTTCATTACGTCCACTACGAAGAGTGCGCTTGGAAGACGGGTCAGGTCAGCAATACTGCCGAGGTTCTTCTCCAATTTCTCACGTTGACGGGTGATTTGCAGTTTCTCGCGTTTGGAGATATTGTCGAAAGTGCCATCTTGCATCATCTTGTCGATGGTGGTCATCTTCTTCACAGCCTTACGGATAGTAGGGAAGTTAGTCAACATACCACCAGCCCAACGCTCGGTAATATAAGGCATACCTACCTCTTGAGCCTTGGCTGCTACTACTTCTTGTCCTTGTTTCTTGGTGCAAACGAATAGAATCTTACGGCCTGATTTAGCGATATTCTTCAAAGCCTCTGCTGCCTCGTCAATCTTGGCTGCAGTTTTGTTGAGGTCGATGATGTGAATACCATTACGCTCCATATAGATATAAGGAGCCATTGCAGGATTCCATTTGCGGCTGAGGTGACCAAAGTGGCAACCAGCCTCGAGTAATTGATCAAAATTAGTTCTCATTGTTTAGTTTGTTTTGGCATTTGGTTAGTAGGTTTAAGCCGCTATGCAGCCCGAACATCTGACCAAATTATTGATTGATTAACGTTTACTGAATTGGAAGTGTTTACGAGCTTTTGGTTGACCGGGTTTCTTACGCTCTACACGACGAGCGTCACGAGTCATAAAGCCTTCTACCTTCAAAGCGTGTTTGTCTTCAGCGTTGATTTTCACCAAAGCACGGGCAATAGCCAAACGCAATGCTTCTGCCTGACCTTTGAAGCCACCGCCGTCCAAATTTACTTTGATGTCATATTTTTCTGCAACACCCAATTTATCCAGTGGCTGCATAACGATGTAGCGCAAGATGGAAGATGGGAAATAAACCTCGATGTCGCGACCATTGATAGTGATTTTGCCGGCACCTTCATTTACGTAAATACGAGCTACTGCTGCTTTACGACGACCTAATGCATTAATTGTTTCCATATCTTCACTTATTTAAGGGTATTGATGTCAATTTGTTTTGGTTGTTGAGCTTGCATATTGTGCTCTGCGCCTCCAAATACATAGAGGTTAGTCATCAAAGCGTCGCCGAGACGAGTTTTAGGCATCATTCCTTTAACCACTTTGCGAATCAGATGATCTACGCTCTTTTCCTTCATTTGAGCAGGAGTGCACTCGCGTTGTCCACCGGGGAAACCCGTGTAGCGGACATACACACGACCGTTCCATTTGTTACCGGTCAATTGCACTTTGTCGGCGTTAATGATAATCACGTTGTCACCGCAGTCCACGTTAGGAGTGAAACTTGGTTTGTACTTGCCACGAAGAAGCTTTGCTACTTTCGTGCACATGCGACCAAGAATTTGGTCGGTAGCATCAACTACAACCCACTCTTTCTGAGCGGTTGCCTTGTTAGCTGATACTGTCTTGTAACTTAAAGTATCCATTAATTTGTTGTTTTAGGCTATGCCGACAGACATCATTTACGGTTGACGGTTAACTATGCATCATACACGGTTAAGCAACCCACTGCCCAGCATAACGTTGTTATAAATTGTTTTATTTTGCTTCGGTTTATCCGAAAAAGCGTGCAAAGGTACTACTTATTTTTCAAATATGCAAGTATCTGCTGCATTTTCTTGCATTTTTATGCAGATTGTGTCCTGAAACTGCTCCAAAACGCCAGCAAACTGCAACGTATCGCCTATGTTCATAATCTTTTTAGCCGATACCAGCCAATCCACCTGCAAGCCGTCACGCATCACGTCCATCACCTCCTCAATATCGCGAAGCGGAGGCTGTTCCTGCTCCATCATCTTGAGAGCACTCGCTTTCGCAGTCTTCCATGTATCGCGTTGGTTTTCCAGTCGTGTCAGCACTTTAGGATAAATCTTCTCAAAGCGATGAGGGTGATTCGTGTACCACACCAGCGAGGAGTCGAACTGTGCCTGCGTCACGCCATGCTTATCTATCATTATCTGATACGCCTTCGCAGCATCTTCACTATGCCCGTATGTCATACCCGAAATTTGTAATACGGCATCGGCGTAGTGCATATCACAGATGACATTTACCATCTCACGCTGCGACAAGATACCCTTCGGACGGCAACCCGAAACGAGCGCCATCACGAGCAACAGACATGCCAAATGTAAGGGAGTACGTTTCACGTTTCTTTTACTTCTTCTCATTGCCGAGACTGGCATTCAAGTCTTTGGTGAACCAGATAAGTATCATAGCCACGGCAATCGTAATGCACGAATCGGCAAAGTTAAATACGGGACGGAAAAACAGGCATTCGCCTGCAGCATTCCTAATCAGCGGAAAATAGAACATATCCACTACTTTGCCGTACATCCACCCTGCATAACCGTAAATCTTACCGTAAAATACACAATCGATAATGTTTCCGAGCGCACCCGCAATAATCAAAGCCACCATCGTGAGATAACCCGTGCGAACAGGTGTATTTCCCTCTGTCCCTCTGACAATCAGCCGATTGCAGTACCAGCAAAGCACACCAACAGCCACAATACGGAAAAGCGTCAGCAGCAACTTGCTGAACCATTCTATTCCAAAAGCCATGCCGTCGTTCTCCACAAAGCATAGATAGAACCACGAAGTAATCTCACGCGCTTCGCCAAGAGTAAAATTCGTCTTGATATATACTTTGATTATTTGGTCTATCGCCACGGCCAGAAGCACGATGGCTGCTACCAAAATACGCTGTTTTGCAATTCTGTTCATCATAATCCGAATGCACGTTTTATCTCGTTCACTTTATCCAATTTCTCCCACGTAAAGAGTTCCACCTCACGCGAGAACGACTTGCCGCTTTCATCTACGAACATCTTGGTTACCACCTCGTTTTTGCGTCCCATGTGCCCATAACGAGCCGTCTCTTCGTAAATAGGTTGACGCAGTTTGAGGTCACGCTCAATCGCTCCTGGTCGCAAATCGAAAATACGTTGTATCTTTTGGGCGATTGTGGTATCAGCCGCGATTCCTGTACCAAACGAATTGACATTTACGCTCACGGGAGCAGCCACGCCGATAGCATAACTTATTTGTACCAACATCTCCTTTGCCACACCGGCAGCCACCATGTTCTTCGCAATCCAGCGGGCTGCGTATGCTGCCGAGCGGTCAACTTTCGAAGGGTCTTTACCCGAAAAAGCACCTCCGCCATGGGCGCCACGTCCGCCGTAAGTATCTACGATTATCTTCCTGCCCGTCAGTCCCGTGTCACCATGAGGACCGCCAATCACGAATTGCCCCGTCGGATTAACCAACAAACGGAAATCGCCTTTCAGCAGTTCCGCATAACGCTTGTCACGCTTGGCAACCTGTGGCAACAGAATCTCACGGATATCGCGTGCTATCTGCTCTTGACTCACATCGGGGTCATGCTGCGTCGAAATCACTATCGTATGAATCTTTACAGGCTCATTCTTGTCATTATATTCAATCGTCACCTGCGACTTTGCGTCGGGACGGAGATATTTCATCTGCTTACCTTCCTTTCTGATACGCGCAAGCGTGAATACGAGCGTATGCGCCATATCGAGGGTCAACGGCATCAGGCTCTCGGTCTCGTTGGTTGCATAGCCGAACATCATTCCTTGGTCGCCGGCACCCTGATTCAGTTTACCTTTTCGGCTCACGCCCATAT
>JAKSNN010000017.1 GCA_024399755.1 Paludibacteraceae bacterium
ACGAGGATAAAATGTATGTCTTTGATACCAAACCTGCGTGGGAATATCTGCACGAGCCGAAGGCTGTAATAGGTGCTTTTGGACGGGAATTGCCTCATCGCGGCTTTGCCCACAAAGTGGCATTTTGTGGTATCCAAACGCCATTTGTTGACCATGACGGGCAACCTATTTTTACGGGGGATATTTGCAATATCCATCCGGACGATAATTGGGCAAATGAAAGCAACTATTATGTAGTTTCAGCAAACACCTATGAAGGATATGGTTTCCCAATGGATAATTGTATGCTATTATTACAAGACCTGCAGGAACCTCCTAAACGTGTAGGTACCATCTTTTATAAATTATCGTTTGATGAAATTAAGAATACGTGGGAAGCAGCAGAGGATATTTCTACGATGTGGGGCAAGAATCCCGATTTGCAAAAATATTTGGAGTGGGGTAAGATAACTCCTAATTTTGAGCAGGACGATATATCATATACCGTTGTCTCTGCTATTACAGGGCAATTTGATTGGAATATGACATTTCCCAAAGAGCAGTCGAACCCTTATTTTGGGAGACCTTCCAAACGCGTATCATCGGATAGAATAAGCACATTGGAAGATAATGAAATTTTTGTGTTTGGTAGCAATAAACAGGGGGCTCATGGTGGCGGTGCTGCTCGGTATGCAATGGAACATTTTGGTGCAGAATGGGGAGTAGGAGAAGGTCTCACCGGGCAATGCTATGCGTTACCGACAATGGAAGGAGATGCCTCGTTTAGACAGGCTGTTAAAGATTTCTTTGACTGTGCCAAGCAACATCCGCAAAAGCATTTTTTAGTTACAGCGGTTGGCTGTGGTATTGCAGGATATACAGTAGAGCAAGTCGCACCTTGGTTTGCAAAGGCTGTCAATCATCCTAATGTATATCTGCCTGAATCATTTTGGAAAGTTATTAAAGAAAAATACCCCCACATAAATTAATTACTGTCTCCAAAAAAGATATAATCCGAAAGGGATAAAATAGCAAGAAGGGCGCATATAATACTAAAAATCAGTAGGTTATATTTCTATCAACTTGCTGCGTTACGTTGATGTATCTGCGGGCGAGTGAGCACACTTTTGTGGATTTTTTGTATGCAAAAGATAAAAAACGCTCCGTTTAGGTGTTTTTTCTTGCACAATTCAAAAAAAATGAGTAACTTTGCACGATTTTTTGGGTTAGCCGAAATCCGCTGACGCTAAAGTTGAAAACGGAAAGGTGAAAGCGGAAAGAAGCCGACTTGTTTGAAAGTCGAAAGTAGAAAGTAAAAAACTAAAAAACAACAATATGTCGCTAAACACATTCTTTGCAACACTTCTGCCAAAAGAGGACAAATTCTTCCCTCAATACCAAGCGATGGGAGAACGTATCGTTACCGCAGCCGATTATTTCACGGAAATGGTCTCAACCAATGACCACGACAAACGCGTGGAACTATACACCAAAATCAAATCCCTTGAAACGGAATGTGACCATATCATCATACAAATCTTTGAGGAACTAAACGATTCCTTCGTTGCCCCATTCGACCGCGAAGATATGCACCAACTCGGCGACGATATGGACGACGTAATGGACTATATCAACGATAGCGCCAAACGAATCCTACTCTACCAACCCAAATCTATGCCAAACAAAACAATCCACATGGCAGAGATAATCTTGGAAGGCGCTAAAGCAATCTGTACCGCCCTCGGCGAACTAAAAACGATCAACAAGAAACCTGCTATCGCCCTCGACCAATGCGCCAAACTACACGACCTCGAACACGAAGGCGACGACGTATATGATAACTTCGTAAAAGAACTATTCGAAAACGAAGAAGATACCAAAGAACTCATCAAAATCAAAGAGATAATGGCAAGCATGGAAGACGCAACCGACCGCGCTAACCATGTGGGCAAGACCCTGAAGACCATCATCGTGAAATACGCATAACGTGGCTATGGGATACTTGATTGCAATCATCATATTAGCTATCTGTTTTGACTTTATCAATGGATTCCACGACTCCGCGAACTCCATCGCTACCGTGGTTTCTACCAAAGTATTGAAACCCGTTGTAGCAGTCATCTGGGCTGCTGTATTCAACTTCGTTGCCTTCTTCATAGCCGAATACCTGTTAGGCTTCAATATCGCCAATACCGTGCAGAAAGTGGTAGAAGGCGAGATGGTAACCCTGCCGATTATCATAGCAGGACTATGTGCCGCTATCGTTTGGAGCCTCATCACGTGGTGGAAAGGTATTCCTTCCTCGTCCAGCCATACCCTAATCGGCGGACTGATAGGCGCAGCCGTTTGCTGTAAAGGCTTTATGGCAGTACATTGGAGTACGGTAGGGTTTATCTGTATATTCATTTTCCTTGCCCCCCTGATGGGACTGATTGCCGGCAATATCATTACCGTGCTGCTCTATTGGTGCTGCCGTCGCGTCAAACCTCACGTAGCAGACCGCTGGTGCAAACGACTGCAACTCGTCAGTAGCGCAGGACTAAGTATCGGTCACGGACTAAACGACAGTCAGAAGGAAATAGGCGTGATAGCCTGTGCCCTCGCTGCATTCGGCGCACAATACGGATTTGACGGACTGCCGGAATGGTTGCAGCCCGATACAATCACACATGCCGCAAACTCGGCACAGAACCTCACAGGCGCTCCTGTCTGGATTCCTGTGGCTTGTATCACGGCTATCGCTATCGGCACGATGTCCGGCGGCTGGAAGATAATCAAAACCATGGGCAACAAAATAACAAAGATAACTCCTATCGAGGGTTTTTGCTCGCAGATGGCAGGTGCTGTAACCCTCTTCGTGACGCAAAACTTAGGCGTACCCGTATCTACCACACACGTTATCTCTGGTTCCATCATGGGTGTGGGGGCTGTGAAACGCCTTAGCGCCGTGAGATGGGGCGTGACGATTGACCTTATCACGGCTTGGATAATCACCATACCCGTATCTGCCGTAATTGGAGCAGCGGTATATGGAATAATGACGATATTCACCATCTGATTACTCGTAAAGAACTGAATTGGAAAAACTTAAAAACTATATACAATGTCTAAAGCATTACTGATGATTCTTGACGGCTGGGGAATCGGAAAACCGGAAGCAGCCAACGCTATCTATTCGACGCCTACCCCGAACTGGGACGCTCTATTACAGAAATATCCGCATAGCCAACTGGAAGCCAGCGGCGAAAACGTAGGTTTACCCGACGGACAAATGGGCAACTCCGAAGTAGGACACCTCAATATCGGCGCAGGAAGAGTGGTTTATCAAGACCTCGTGAAAATCAATCGCGCTTGCCGTGATAACAGCATCTTGGATAACCCTGAAATAAAAAGCGCCTTTACCTATGCGAAAGAGTCGGGCAAGAACCTCCATATCATGGGATTGACCAGCACGGGCGGTGTACACTCCAGTTTAGACCACCTCTTCTACCTGACTAAGATTGCCAAACAATACGGTCTGGACGGACGCACGTTTATCCATTGCTTCATGGACGGACGTGATACCGACCCTAAATCAGGTATCGGCTATATCGACAGTTTGGAACAACACTTCAAAGAGACTTGTGGCGAGATTGCTACTATTCAAGGACGTTTCTATGCGATGGACCGTGACAAACGATGGGAACGTATCAAGATTGCCTACGACTGTCTGGTTGGAGGACAAGGTAAGTCTTCAGAAAACATGCACCAAGCCATGCAAGAGAGTTATGATGAGGGCGTGACCGATGAGTTTATCAAGCCTGTTGTACACACTCGCAACGGCAAACCAGTAGCCACCATTCAAGAAGGCGACGCAATCATCTTCTTCAATTACCGCAACGACCGTGCGAAAGAGATAACGATTGTGCTCACCCAACAAGATATGCCGGAACAAGGCATGCACACGATTGCCAACCTGCAATACTACTGCATGACCCCATACGACAGTTCGTTCAAGGGACTGCATATCCTCTTCCCGAAGGAAAATGTGCAGAACACCATGGGCGAAATCGTGTCAAAAGCAGGCATGAAACAACTGCGCATCGCAGAGACGGAGAAGTTTGCACACGTAACGTTCTTCTTCAACGGCGGACGTGAGGCGGAATATGAGGGCGAAGAGAGAATCCTGATTCCAAGTCCGAAAGTAGCAACCTATGACCTGCAGCCTGAGATGTCGGCTCCGGAAGTGACGGAAGCCCTGTGCAAAGCACTTGATACACAGAAATATGACTATATCACCCTGAACTTCGCTAATGGCGATATGGTGGGGCATACAGGCGTATATGAGGCTATCCAAAAAGCCGTCCGCACGATTGACCATTGCGTCAACGAAGTAGTAACAACGGCACGAAAGAACGGTTATGAAGTGATTATCATCGCCGACCACGGCAATGCCGACCATGCAAAGAACGAGGACGGCACACCGAATACGGCACACTCGCTCAATCCAGTACCTTTCGTATATGTAAGCGACCATACGGACGCAAAATTAGAGAACGGAATACTCGCCGATGTAGCTCCCTCGCTTTGCCATATACTCGGAATCCCACAACCCAAAGAGATGACAGGGCATAACCTTATTCACTAACGAAACTCATTAACTAAAATAATACAATCATGAAAATCGAACAATCAGAAATCAAAGACATGATGGCAGTCCTCACGATGACCGTAGAGCAAGCTGACTATCAAGAGAACGTGCAGAAAGAACTGCGTCAACTTCGCCAAAAAGCCAATATCCCCGGTTTCCGCCCGGGTATGGTGCCTGCAGGACTCGTGAAGAAAATGTACGGCAAAGGCGTAATGGCAGATGTAATCAACCACGTCATTGGCGAACAACTAAGCAAATACATAGAGGATAACCACATCAACGTATTAGGCGACCCGCTGCCAAACGAGGAACTGACCCCGAAGATGGATCTCGACAACCAAACAGAGTTTACCTTTGCTTTCGATATGGCTATCGCTCCGGAGTTCGACGCCAAACTCAACGGCAAAAATAAACTGACCCACTACACCATTACCGTTACCGACGAGATGGTAGATAAACAAATCGAATCCTATGCACAACGTTTCGGCGAGTATGTAGAGGCTGACGATGTGAAAGAGGGCGACGTGCTGAAAGGCTTGATGACCGAGCAGAAAGAAGGCGGTATCGTAAAAGAAAACGCTATGCTCAATCCACAATACATGCAAGACAAGAAGCAGGCTAAACTCTTTGCCGGCGCCAAGAAAGGCGATGTAATCACCTTCAACCCGATGAAAGCCTTCAAGAGCGAAGTGGAAGTAAGTTCAATGTTAGGCATCAAGAAAGAAGAGGCTGCCGAACTCAAGAGCGACTTTACCTTTGAGATTCAAGGTATCACCCGTCACGAAGCTGCGAAAGTAGATGCCGAACTATTTGCAAAAGTATATGGCGAGAACAACGTGAAGAACAAAGCAGACTTCCGTGCTAAAGTAAAAGCCGAGATTGAGGCAAACATGGCAGAAGACAGCAAATACAAATTCGGATTAGACGCCAAAGCCGCTATCGTGAAAAAAATGGAAAAAGTAGAAATGCCTGAGGCCTTCCTCCGCCGTTGGGTAAAGACGACCAACGACAAGATGACCGATGAGGAACTTGACCGCGATTTCCCAAAAATGATTGAGGAACTGAAATGGCACCTCGCTAAAGACCAACTGATGAAAGCCTTTGACGTGAAAGTAGAGAAGGAAGATGTCGAGGCTTACGCCAAAGAAGTAGCACGCATGCAATTCATGCAATATGGTCTGATGCACGTGGACGACCAATACCTCACTAACTTCGCTCAAGAGATGCTCAAGAAAGAAGACCAACTGCGTGGCATCGTAGAACGTGTGGCTGAAAACAAGATTTACGAAGCACTCAAAGGCGTAGCAAAAATCGAAGAGAAAGAGATTTCTCACGAGGACTTTGGCAAACTCTTTGAATAATCTATGAGAATTCATTTCATCGCCATAGGCGGAGCAGCCATGCATAACTTGGCATTGGCGGTAGCTAGCAAACAAGGATATCAGGTAACAGGGTCAGATGACGAGATATTTGACCCTGCCCTGACACACTTGCGGGAAGCAGGTCTGCTACCCGAAGAAACGGGTTGGCACCCTGAACGTATCACACCCGATATAGATGCCGTCATCTTAGGCATGCACGCCAGAGAAGATAACCCCGAACTCGTACGTGCCCGTGAGTTGGGAATAAAGATTTATTCGTTTCCCGAATACCTATACGAACAGACAAAAGACAAAGTCCGTATCGTAGTAGGCGGCAGCCACGGCAAGACCACAACCACTTCGATGATTCTCTACGTGCTGCAACGTTTGGGCATCGAAGCCGATTATATGGTAGGAGCACAGATAGAGGGCTTTGAGCGTATGGTACGCCTCAGCGATACTGCCCGCTATGCCGTCTTTGAAGGCGATGAGTACTTGACTTCTCCACTCGACTTGCACAGCAAGTTCCTCTGGTATCACCCCCATGTCGCTATCTTGACCGGTATTGCATGGGACCATATCAACGTATTCCCTACTTTCCCTCTCTATGTAGATACGTTCCGCAAGTTTGTCGATTCGTTTGAACCGAACGGAAAGTTTATCTACTTTGATGGCGATGAGAACCTTTGCGAGATAGCCTCACAGGCACGGCAAGATATTGTACGTCTCCCCTACAACGCTTATCAGGGCGAGGTTGAGATGCAGGTATTTGGCAAGCATAATATGCAGAACCTGCAAGCCGCTTGTCTCGCTTGCGAACAGATTGGCGTAAAGCGAGAGGACTTTTATCGCGAGATAGCCTCTTTCACAGGTGCCAGCAACCGATTGGAGAAGATAGCCGAAACCGATACGGCGGTGGCATACAAAGACTTTGCCCACTCGCCCAGTAAGTTGCGGGCTACCATCAACGCCGTACGTGAACGTTATCCGAACAAACGCCTTATCGCTTGTATGGAACTACATACGTTCTCGTCCCTGATGGCAGATTTCCTGCCTCAATACAAGGGGTGTATGCAGGAAGCAGATGTAGCGTTTGTATATTTCAATCCGAAAGTGATTGAGCATAAACGCCTCGCGCCTATCACGGCAAACGAAGTAAAAGAAGCCTTTGGCACGAAAAATGTAGAGGTGTTTACGGACAGTCAAACCCTGCAAGACCGGCTACGCGGATTCGAGTACCACAATACGGCTTTGCTGATGATGACCTCGGGTACGTTTGACGGTATCCAAATCAATAGTTTTGCAAAACAACTGCTACATGGATAAACAGACTCAACGCGATTACCTTTACATGCGCATGGCGCGCACGTGGGCGGAAAATAGTTATTGTGTACGCCGGCAAGTAGGCGCCCTGCTTGTGAAAGGAAATATGATTATTTCCGACGGTTATAACGGTACGCCCAGCGGTTTTGAGAACCAATGTGAAGACGAAAACAACGTCAGCAAGCCCTACGTGCTACATGCCGAAGCCAATGCCATTACGAAAGTGGCACGCTCAAACAACAGTAGCGACGGAGCAACACTATACGTCACAACGTCGCCTTGTATGGAGTGCTCGAAACTGATTATTCAAGCAGGCATACGCCGTGTAGTATATGGCGAGGAATATCGCATTACTGACGGTTTGGATATTCTGCGTCGCGCAGGCATAGAGGTGGTTTACCTGAAACCACGAGTACAGTCCGAACAAGCAACAGGACAAACAGATCCATCGAAACAACCTAAATAACATTAACCCAATACTATGAAAAAGTTTATTCTCCCTACAGCCACTATCGTTTGCCTTCTCTTGGGCTTTATGATAGGGAATGCCGTGAGCAAAGCCCAAGCACAACGCATTATCCTACATGGCGGACAAGTATTTTTACAGCCGGATTCAAAAGTAGAACAACTCCTACAAGTGCTACAAACAGCATACGTGGATACGTTAGACATGGACTCCATTACCGATGTCGCCATGGCGGAGTTTATCCAACAACTTGACCCTCACTCGGCATATATCCCAAAGAAAGACCTTGAGATGGTCAATTCCGAACTATCCTCTTCCTTCTCCGGTATAGGCGTACAATTCACGATACAGAACGATACAATTAACGTGGTAGCCGTGATTTCCGGCGGACCGAGCGAATCGGTAGGCGTATTGGCAGGCGATAAGATTGTGATGGTAGATGATAGCGCTTTCGTAGGCAAATCTATCAATAACGAGCGCGTTATGCACACCTTACGCGGAGAAAAAGGAACGAAAGTGAAATTAGGTATCCGCCGTGCAGGAACAGACGAACTACTGCATTACACCATCACTCGAGGCGATATACCCATGCACTCCGTAACGGCTAAGTTTATCATTCCTCGCGACAAAGAGAAAATCGGCTTTGTTCGCGTAGATAAGTTTGGCGAAAAAACCTACGACGAGTTTATCCGCGCTTTGGCACAACTGAAATCGGAAGGAGCGACTTCATATATCGTTGACTTGCGCGAGAACTCGGGCGGCTTTATGGAGCAAACCATCAAGATGGCAAACGAATTCCTGCAACAAGGCGACCTGATTGTCTATGCTGAAGGACGTGCTTATCCCCGTTACGAAGCGAAAGCCAACGGAACAGGACGTTTCCGCGATGTGCCTTTGGTAGTACTCATAGATAACTTTTCGGCTTCGGCAAGCGAAATTTTTGCAGGGGCTATGCAAGATAACGACCGAGCCATGGTAATTGGACGACGCTCATTCGGCAAAGGACTGGTGCAACAGCAGATACCTTTTGAAGATGGTTCGGCTATGCGATTGACCGTGGCACGTTACTACACTCCTTCGGGACGTTGTATCCAAAAGCCTTACAAGATGGGCGACCAACAGGATTATGAAATGGAACTGCTTGACCGTTTTGAGAAAGGAGAGTTCTATTCTGCCGACAGCATACATTTTGCCGACACCACGTCTTATTACACCAAAAAAGGAAGGGTTGTTCGCGGAGGCGGCGGCATTATGCCCGATATCTTCGTGGGACGCGATACGACACTCTTTACACCCTATTTTAACCGTGTAGTCAATTTGGCTTATACGTATCAGTTTGCCTTCCAATATACCGACAAACACCGTCATCAATTAGAGCAGTACAAAGACTGGCAATCGCTTGAGAAACATCTGATTAGCGAAAACTGGCTACCGGAGTTTGTCGCATTCTGCAAAGCAAAAGGAGTAGAGCCAAACGAGGAACAAATAGCCAAATCCAAACCGCTCATTCAACGACTTGTCAATTCGTATATCGTCAGGAATATGCTTAACGACGAAGGATTCTTCCCGCTATTCGAGCGCGACGACGAAATAACGATGAAGGCTATCGAGTATCTGACCCGTTAAGCATCTTATACTCATCCTATACTCATCGTATACTCATACGCATGTTATGTTGATGTTATGTTCTTTCTCTGCCAATATGGCAGCGAAATACAGTTGGCACAAAAGTTGAAGAGACTATTGTACCAACCTATTTTAGATTGAAGATTTGATATTTGATATTGAATATTTAAGATTAAAGATTAACCATTAAATTTCTTATATACTATGAACAAAGGTAATATCGGGGTTACATCGGACAATATCTTCCCTGTAATCAAAAAGTTTCTCTATTCCGACCATGAGATTTTTCTGCGCGAACTGATTAGTAACGCAGTAGATGCCACTCAAAAACTAAAGACATTGGCTTCGGTAGGCGAGTTCAAAGGCGAAATGGGCGATGCACGTGTGCGCGTCCTCATTGACAAAAAGAAAAAAACACTTACCGTACAAGACCACGGTATCGGTATGACTGCCGAAGAGATTGACAAGTATATCAACCAAATTGCATTCTCGGGTGCAGAAGAGTTTTTGGATAAATACAAAGATAAAACGGAAGCTATCATCGGTCATTTCGGATTAGGCTTCTACTCCGCTTTCATGGTTTCTACCAAAGTGGAAATCTTCTCGCTCTCCTACAAAGATGACGCCAAAGCAGTACATTGGTCGTGCTCAGGAGACCCTGAATACACGATGGAAGAGACTATCAAAGCCGAGCGCGGAACGGATATCGTGCTGCATATCGACGACGAGTTCGCACAATATCTCGAAAACGCAACCATCGAAGGACTGCTGAAGAAATACTGCAAGTTCCTGCCCGTGGAAATCGCTTTCGGCAAGAAGAAAGAATGGAAAGACGGCAAAGAGGTAGAACTGGACGAAGAAAACATTATCAACAACGTCAATCCCGCATGGACACGCAAACCAGCAGACCTGAAGGAAGAAGACTACAAGACGTTCTATCACGAACTTTACCCTTCACAGTTTGACGAGCCACTATTCCATATTCACTTGAACGTGGATTATCCGTTCAACCTGACGGGTATCCTCTATTTCCCACGTATCAAGAACAACATGGACGTACATCGCAATAAGATCCAACTCTATTGCAACCAAGTATTCGTGACGGACGAGGTAGAAAATATCGTACCCGAATACTTGACCTTGCTCCATGGCGTAATCGATTCACCCGATATTCCGCTGAACGTGAGTCGCAGTTACCTGCAAAGCGACAATAACGTCAAAAAGATTTCCGGTCACATCACCAAGAAAGTCGCTGACAAATTGGCAGAATTGTACAAGAACGACCGTGCAGACTTCGAGAAGAAATGGGACGACATCAAACTCTTTATCCAATTCGGAATGCTCTCCGACGAGAAGTTTTATGAGCGTGCTATCGGTTTCGCCTTGTTCAAAGACATTGAGGGCAAATACTTCAATTTCGAGGAATACAAAGCCCTTATCAAAGAACAGCAGACCGACAAAGACGGCAACCTCGTGATTCTCTACACGCAAGATCCTGATGCCAACTACACACATATTGAGCGCGCCAAAGCAAAAGGCTACAACGTTCTCGTGATGGACGGCGAATTGGACGTACACGCCATGTCGCAACTGGAACAAAAAGGTAGCGAAGGCAAAAAAGATGACGAGAAAGGACAGATTCGGTTTGTGCGCGTAGATAGCGACATTATTGAGAATCTGATTCGCAAAGAAGATACCGCAAAGGATTCTTATTCCGAGGAGCAACACGAAGGTATTCGCAAGGCATTTGAAGCCCTGTTGCCAAAGACCGACCGCCTTAACTATTACGTATCGTTTGAAGCCGCAGCCACAGATGCTCTGCCCGTTTTCCTCACACAGAACGAGTTTATGCGCCGTATGAAAGAGATGTCGGCACATCAGCAAGGTATGAACTTCTACGGACAAATGCCAGACCAATTCAACCTCGTTATCAATACGGCTCATCCGCTTATCCAAGACCTATTTGGCAAAATGACTTCCGAAAAGGTAATGGAACAACCCGAAACGAAGGAAGGCGAAGAACCTAAGGCAGCCGTCGAGAAGACGGTTTATACCCTTGCAGGAGAAGATGAGCGTATGCATCAACTCATTGATATTGCGCTACTTGCAAGCGGACAACTGAAAGGCGAAGCCCTTGCTAAGTTTGTCAACCGCAGCGTTAGTTTGTTATAAAACAAAGCAGAAAGACCCCGTCGGGAAAGCAAAAAAGTTTTGGAGGTGACCCTATAAATTATTGCAATTTGTAGAGTCATCTCTTTGCTCTACGATATACCCAACATCTGTATAACATACGTATAACATCTGTATAACGTGTGTATATCCGATATGGCAAGTAACTGAACGACATTTTTCCAAAAAATATAGGCATAAGCAACATTTTTGTTAGAAAAATAGGAAAATAGTTGCATATTTCGATTATTTTATGTATCTTTGCAAACTTTTTGTAAACTAACTGCATTTTAGCATAGTTTTTGTGAATAAATTTAGTAAAATCAACCAATAATACGATATGATTCTTGATAAGTTAGAAAACGCCGATTGGTATTATGACACTATTCCCGGCTTTGCCAAGTTTATGGAATTCTTCAACAATAACGATTTGGAAGAATTGCCTGCCTGCAAACTCAAACTCGATGGTGACGACCTGATTGTCAGTATTGTAGATTTTCAAGGCAAAGAGGAACGCGAATGCAAACTGGAAGCACATCGCGACTATATTGACATTCAAATTCCACTTACCGGCAGCGAGACGTTTGGCTGGAAAGCGCAAGTGGATTGCCAAACTATTGCCAACGAATACGATGAAGGCAAGGACGTAGAAACCTATCGCGACCGCGACACGATTAAAGTACAGGTGCCACAAGGTCACTTTATCGTATTTTTCCCTTCAGATGCACACCAGCCCGGGATAGCACCCAATCAATCGTACCGCAAAGTTATCGTAAAAATAAAAGTTCAACAATAATCTTTGTTTTATGCGCCGTAAGCCGTTACAACTCATTCAACTTGACCCCTATCTAAAGCCGTTTGCTCCCGCTATCAACGGGCGCTACAACTTTGCTATCCGTCGTGAATGGGAGTTGACCGGTGGCAAACGGCTCAAAGATTGGGCTTCGGGTTATCTCTATTTCGGACTTCATCGCACAGAAAGCGGCTGGATATTCCGCGAGTGGGCTCCAAACGCTACCGCCATCTATCTAATTGGCGAAATGAACGGTTGGCAACGCAACGAAGCCTATCGCCTCAAAGAAATCGGGAACGGCATCTGGGAAGGCGAGTGGCAACTTGCCGCTATGCGCAACGAGATGCATTACAAACTACTTGTAGAATGGAACGGCGGCAGCGGAGAACGGATTCCTGCATACGCAACTCGCGTCGTACAAGACCCCGTGACACGCCTATTCTCTGCACAGATTTGGGAACAGCATTACGTATGGAAGAACCATAGTCCACACCGTTCGCCCCTCCACCCCGATGAAAACTCCAACTTATTCATCTACGAATGTCATATCGGTATGGCAGGTGAGGAAGAGAGAGTAAGCAGTTACGAGGAATTTCGCTTGAATGTGCTGCCCCGTATCGCCGATTTGGGCTACAACTGCCTACAAATAATGGCTATTCAAGAACACCCCTACTACGGCTCGTTTGGCTACCATGTCAGCAATTTCTTTGCTGCCAGCAGCCGATTTGGGACACCCGAACAACTAAAACAACTGATTGACGACGCACACGGACGCGGAATGTTCGTCATTATGGATTTGGTACACTCGCACGCCGTGAAAAATGAACAGGAAGGACTGGGAAACTTTGACGGCACGCCCTATCAATATTTCCACAAAGACGGACGGCGTGAACACCCCGCTTGGGATAGTCTATGCTTCGATTACGGCAAACCTGAAGTGATACATTTCCTGCTAAGCAACTGCAAATACTGGTTGCAGGAATATCATTTTGACGGTTTCCGTTTTGACGGTGTAACTTCGATGATGTATCTGAGTCACGGCTTGGGCGAATCGTTTTCGCAATATGACGATTATTACAACGCCAACGAAGACGGCGATGCGATTTGTTACCTCACGTTAGCCAACAAATTGATTCATCAAGTTCACCCCGGGGCTATCACAATAGCCGAAGATATGTCGGGAATGCCCGGACTTGCCTTTCCTATCAAAGAAGGCGGCATGGGCTTTGATTTCCGCCTCGCTATGGGTATTCCGGATTTCTGGATTAAATATATCAAAGAGGTAAAAGACGAAGACTGGAAAGCAGGGCACATATTCTACGAAATGACCAATCGCCGCCAAAGCGAACATACAATTTCCTATGCCGAAAGCCACGACCAAGCCTTGGTAGGCGACAAAACTATCATCTTCCGCCTTGCCGACGCAGATATGTATTGGCACTTTGAACACGGACACTCCACATATCAAGTTGACCGCGCCATCGCTTTGCACAAAATGATTCGCCTCATCACGGCTGCTACTGCACAAGGCGGATATCTGAATTTCATGGGAAATGAATTCGGACACCCCGAGTGGATAGATTTCCCGCGTGAGGGGAATGGCTGGAGTCATAAGTATGCCCGCCGTCAATGGAGTTTGGTAGATAACCCCAACTATTATTTTGCCAACCTCAACCGGTTTGATAAAGCGATGATTCATTTGCTCCGAATCCCGGAGCGCGAACCTCAACTTGAGAAACTTTGGGACAACGAAGGTGACCAAATAATGGCTTTCCGCCGTGGCAAGCGAATCTTTGTATTCAATTGGAATGGACAAAAGTCGTTCTCCGATTATGGTATCCTCGTTCCTGAAGGCAAATATAAAGTTCTTCTCAACACCGATGCCACCGAATACGCAGGTTTTGGATTGAGCGACGATAGTTTAGAACATTTTACACAACCCGATACGCTCTACGCAAAAGAGCATAAAGCATGGCTAAAACTTTATCTGCCAGCCCGATCCGCCCTTGTGCTTGAGTGTACCGATTAACCTAAATACCAACAAGTTACAAAAACCGTAACAAAACAAAAAACACTACTATGCGAGTAATTATTCAAGAAAATTATGATTTGTTGTCCGAATGGGCAGCCAATTATGTTGCAAAACGTATCAACGAGTTCGCTCCCAAAGAGAGCCGTCCTTTCGTTTTAGGTCTGCCGACCGGCAGTAGCCCTCTCGGCATGTATCGCCACCTGATTAAACTTAACAAAGCAGGAAAAGTAAGTTTCCGTAATGTTGTTACTTTCAATATGGACGAATATGTGGGCATTCCTGAGAGTCACCCTGAGAGTTACCACAGTTTTATGTGGAACAACTTCTTCAACCATATTGACATTCGCAAGGAAAACGTCAATATCCTTAACGGAAATGCACCCGACTTGATGGCAGAATGCGCCCGTTATGAGGCAAAAATCAAACAATTTGGCGGTATCAACCTCTTCCTGGGCGGTATCGGTCCCGACGGTCATATTGCCTTCAATGAGCCCGGGTCGTCGCTGACCAGCAGAACACGTATGAAAGAGTTGACAACCGACACTATTATTGCCAATAGCCGCTTCTTCAATAATGACGTCAATCAAGTGCCCAAAACAGCCCTGACCGTAGGTGTCGGCACCGTAATGGACGCAGAAGAGGTGCTAATTATGGTGAACGGACACGGCAAAGCACGTGCGTTACTCCACGCTATTGAGAAACCAATTTCCCACATGTGGACAGTTAGCGCCCTGCAAATGCACCAACACGGCATTATCGTATGCGATGAGGCTGCTTGTGATGAACTGAAAGTCGGAACGTTCAAGTACTTCCGCGATATAGAGAAGAATAATCTTGACCCGCGCACATTGCTGAACTAAAAAACTTAAAAACATATTATGCTCCAAATCTATAATACACTATCCCGTCAAAAAGAATATTTCCGCCCTATTCACGAAGGACACGTCGGAATGTACGTGTGCGGACCAACCGTCTATGGTGATGCCCATTTGGGACACGCACGCCCTGCTATCACGTTTGATCTACTCTACCGCTACCTCATGCACCTCGGTTACAAGGTACGTTATGTACGTAATATTACCGATGTAGGTCACCTTGAGCACGATGCAGACGAGGGCGAAGATAAGATTGCAAAGAAGGCACGCCTGGAACAACTGGAACCAATGGAAGTAGTGCAATACTACACCAACCGTTATCATCACGATATGGAATCCCTGAATGTCCTGCCTCCAAGTATTGAGCCTCATGCCAGCGGACACATTATCGAACAAATCGCTTTTGTAAAACGGATTTTAGAGAACGGTTATGCCTACATCAGCAACGGTAGTGTGTATATGGACGTGGAGAAGTATGCAAAAGACTATCACTACGGCAAGTTATCCGGACGCAACCTTGACGAGATTGTGACCGATACACGCGAATTAGACGGACAGCAAGAGAAACGCCACAGTTACGACTTTGCCCTTTGGAAAAAGGCTGCACCGGAACATATTATGCATTGGCCAAGCCCATGGAGCGAAGGTTTCCCCGGTTGGCATATGGAATGCTCGACCATGGGGACTAAATATCTTGGTGAGGAGTTTGATATTCATGGCGGCGGTATGGACTTAATGTTCCCCCACCACGAAGCAGAAATAGCGCAATCGTGTGCAGCCCTTGGACACGACAGCGTTCGCTACTGGATGCACAACAATATGATCACCATCGCAGGCAAGAAAATGGGTAAGAGTTATCATAACTTCATCACTCTGGAACAGTTCTTCAAGGGTGAACATGAGTTGTTGAGCAAGCCTTTCTCACCCATGACTATCCGTTTCTTCATCTTGATGGCACATTATCGTTCCACCGTAGATTTCTCCAGCGAAGCGTTAGAAGCCGCAGAGAAAGGTTTTGCCCGTTTGCAAGATGCCTATGCAAGATTGATGAAGTCACAACCCTCTGCCACTACTACTGCAGATGTCGCAGGGCTCAACCAACGTTGCATAGATGCTATGGACGATGACCTCAATTCGCCGATTGTACTACAACATCTCTTTGATTCGGCTAAGCAAATCAATAGTATCGCAGACGGAAAAGCCACTATCAACGCCACCGATTTGGAAGAACTGAAAGCGACTTGGCATACCTTTGCCATTGAAATCTTAGGTCTTCGACTGGAGGACGATGCAGCCGGTTCCGGTACAGACACAACCCCTTACAAAGGCGCGATTGACATGTTGCTCAATATGCGTTTAGAGGCTAAGCGCAACAAAGATTGGGCTACATCAGACAAAATCCGTAACGAATTAACCGCACTCGGGTTCACTATCAAGGACACTAAAGACGGCTTTGAATGGTCGCTTTAGAAAGCATTTAGAGCCTTCCAGATGACTATTGCAGACAAGAAAATTGATTCTCCGATTCTTCGGCTCATTGGTGAGGAAGCAGATAAACTTCAACTCGATTGCTACGTGATTGGCGGTTGGGTGAGAGATTTGATTCTTCATCGCGAAAGTAACGATATTGATATCGTAGTCATCAAACAATCAACTCCTTCGGCAGGCTCCCTATCCGATACACCTCTAAAAACTGCCGATTCCACCGCACCTTTGCGAAGTGGGATCGGTATCTTGTTAGCCGAAGCTGTAGCAAAACGGTTGGGCAAACATGCTCATCTAAGTGTTTTTCGCACATACGGGACAGCACAGGTAAAACAACATGACATAGAGTTGGAGTTCGTAGGGGCTCGAAAAGAGAGTTATCAACACGATTCACGCAATCCTATCGTAGAAGACGGCACATTAGAAGAAGACCAAAATCGTCGCGACTTTACGATAAACGCACTTGCAATATGTCTCAACAAAGACAGATATGGCGAGTTGATTGATCCGTTTGGAGGTATAAAGGACATGAACGAAGGTACCATTCGTACACCTCTTGACCCTGATATTACCTTTTCTGATGACCCGCTACGAATGATGCGGGCCATTCGGTTTGCCTGCCAGTTAGGTTTCTATTTAGACCCAAAAACCTTCGATGCCATCGAAAGAAATCGAGAACGCATACAAATTATCACACGGGAGCGGATAGATGACGAACTAAATAAGATTATGCTATCAAGACGTCCTTCCGTAGGTTGGCTATTATTGGACAAAACGGGATTATTGCCCCTTATTTTCCCAGAATTAGCAGCCCTAAAAGGTATTGACACGAAAGAAGGACGAGGACATAAAGACGTATTCCTGCACACCCTACAAGTAGTAGATAATATCTCGATGAAATCGGATAAATTATGGCTGCGTTGGGCTGCATTATTACATGATATCGGTAAACCTAAAACAAAGGCTTGGGACACAACGGCAGGCTGGACATTCCGTAATCACAATTACGTGGGAGCCAAGATGATTCCGCATATTTTCAAGGCGATGAAACTGCCACAAAACGAGAAAATGGAATATGTGCGCAAATTAGTTGACCTGCACATGCGCCCCATCAACCTGATTGAAGATACCGTTACCGATTCGGCTGTACGGAGACTGCTCTTTGAAGCCGGAGACGATATAGAAGACCTGATGCTACTTTGCGATGCCGATATTACGTCAAGAAACGAAGCCAAAGTACAACGTTTTCATAAGAACTATCAATTAGTCAGACAAAAAATGGTTGAGTTGGAAGAGCGTGACCGCATTCGTAATTTCCAACCGCCTGTTCGCGGAGAAGAGATTATGGCTTTGCTGAATCTACCGCCATGCTCTACTGTCGGCGAACTAAAAAATGCCATCAAAGAGGCAATCCTTGACGGCATCATTCCTAACGACTACAACGAAGCGAAAGAATATCTTTTCTCGCTTGCCAAAGAACGCGGATTACTATAAATCACTTGTAAAGGAAACGCTTGATAGACTTTTTCGGCGTTTTCTCAAACTCTTTTTCTACCATTTCCAACGAACTTACCTTGGAGAAATTAGGCAAAAGTTTGTTCAGTTTTTGCAAGTTCGTCTCCATCAAAATCATCAGTTTATCCGTATCCAAACCGATGGCAGGTTCCGGATATACAAGTCCGACTAATTGTCCATCCCGTTCCACTACAATCGATTCGGCAACTCCTTCCAACGTATTGAGTTTGTCTTCAATTTCCTCCGGGTAGATATTTTGTCCGCTTGCGCCGAGAATCATATTTTTGGAGCGACCACGCAAAAAGACATTCCCCTTCCGGTCAATAATACCCATATCCCCTGTTCGCATCCAACCATCTTCGGTAAAGATATTATCGGTGGCTTGCATATTCTTGTAATACCCGCGCATAACAGCATCACCACGGAGCAATAATTCACCTGCTATCTTGCGTGGATTCTCGCTATCGATACGAATCTCCAGACGATCCACGGCTCTACCACAAGAACCTTGTTTATATGTCTTCCAATGAGCATAACAAGCCAACGGCGCACATTCGGTCATACCATAGCCGCAAGTATAAGGGAAACGAATCTTATGCAAGCATTTATCAACTTCCTTGCTCAAGGCGGCACCACCGATAATCAAGTATTCAACCTGCCCGCCAAAAGCCGCCATCAAACGACGATATACCTGCCTGCGGACAATTAAATTGATAAGAGGCGTATGCCACAGAATCTTGTTAAGCGGTTTTTCCAAGGCAGGGAAGATACTCTTCTTGAAAATCTTCTCAATAACCAAAGGCACGGTAAGAATCATGTATGGTCTCACCTCTGCAAAAGCCTTCATCAAAATAGAGGGCGTGGGACTCTGTGTAACGAAATAAATGCATGCACCACTTGCCATTTGGAAGATAAACTCAAACATCAAGCCAAACATGTGCGCCAAAGGCAACATAGAAACAACCGACTTACGGGCACCATTAGGTATATTCTCACGCGCATAAAGAACGTTCGTACTTAAATTTTTATTCGTAACCATCACTCCTTTCGGTGAACCCGTAGAGCCCGACGTATAATTGATAAGAGCCACATCGTCAATATTATCTGCGGGATAGGATACATCTTCCGCACACAATCCTTTCGGGAAGCGAGCATCAAATAATTGCTGTGTTTCCTCGATTTCAACGGGGTTTTTCGAACGCATGATACTGAAATCTTCAATTGCGATAAAGGTTTCGACCTCCGGCATTTTATCCAAATCAAGACGTCCTTTTACCCATGGCCCGACAAACATAGCACGTGCTTCGGAATGCCTTACCAACTCATGAATACTATCACTTGTAAAATCGGGTAAAATACTTACCACAACCCCCTTGTAAGCCGCAATCGCAAGATAAGCCACAGCCCAATTGCTGCAGTTTCTACCACAGATGGCAATACGGTCGCCCTTTTGCAAGCCGATTTTCTCAAACAAGATGTTGAGCCACGCTACTTTTTGTGCCATTTCGCCATACGTATAGCGCGTATTCCCATTAAAATCCAACAACGCAGGTTCATTCCACGAGGCGTGAATAGCATATTCAATGTACTTTAGATAGTGTGTCATACGCTTTCTTTTTTAGAAATCTGCTGCAAAATTAGTGCATTTTTACGATTGGGACAAAAAAAAGGTTTTTGCCACACGGAAAGGGGACTAAAACATTTATTTTGGGGTGAAATGAGTTATATAGGGGTGAAAGACAGAGGCGGCGTGAAGGGGGAGAGGGGGAAGGGAAGAGGAGAAGGTGGGGGAAAGGTGGGGAGGGGAGGTGGTAGGGTGTCGGTAGAGTGACGAGAGAGTGGCAAGAGAGTGACGAGAGGGTGGCGGAGGAGAGAGGGGTGTGGTGGCAGAGGTGTGGTGGCAGAGGTGTGGTGGCAGAGGTGTGGTGGCAGAGGAGTGGTGGCAGAGGAGTGGTGGCAGAGGAGTGGTGGCAGAGGAGATAGGGGAAGGTGTTGGGGTGTGGTGAGGGTGCGCGAGGGAAATGCAGGCTGGGAGTGCAGGCTGAGGGTCGAGAAGGTAGTGGGGAGGCGGCGGGGGAGTGGATGAAAGGCGGTAGGAAAATGGCGGGAAGGCAGCGATAAGGTGGTGGAAAAGTAGCGTTAAGGTGGCGAAAAAGTAGCGAAAAAGTAGCGAAAAGGTAGCAGTAGGGGGGGGCGGGAAGGTATCGGTAACATATTGATAAAGTATCGGTAACATATCAGTAAAGTATCGGTATGCTCCGTTAGTGCTCCGTTGATGCTCCGTTGGTGCTCCGTTAGTTGGTTCGGGAAACATTTGGTAAAGCTTGGGAAATTGTAAGCTTGGGAAATTGTAAGCTTGGGAAATTGTAAGTTTGTAAATTTGTAAATGAAATAGCAAATAAAACAGTAAATAAAGTATAGGAAAACCGATTTAGTGGGCGATAGGAAATATAACCACACGTTGTTGCATAACACAATAATATTGAGTGTGGCTAATGAGAGAACACATTCTATAGAACATGTCGGAATTACAAAATATGACGAAGGACCAAAACATGTTCAGAAAACTGCATTTTATTTTGCTCATATCAATTATTTTTTGTACCTTTGCGGTCGAAAGTTGCAAAGACAACTAACACGTCCCCTCTATGACGTTAACTTGGAGCGGTTGGTTGCCCGTAAAACAACAGACATATTGATAAAAGGCGTTAACACGCTTTGTTCTTGGCTACTTTGAACCTGAGAAATTCAAAAA
>JAKSNN010000018.1 GCA_024399755.1 Paludibacteraceae bacterium
CGCAAAGTATCATAATACGTATCCGCCACAGCAAGCGGAGCAGGATAGCGTGTCTCATGTCCTAACCATGTGTATGTCTCATCATAGCATAGGGTAATATTCTCCAGCGGAGCAGGAGTAGGTGCCTTGTGAACATGGAGTTTATGCACATAGATAGAATCGATGGTCGTGATAGTGGGGGCAACCGTATCAAAGCGGGCAGCAAGAATGGTATCTTGAATGATAGTGTCTTGTGTCGGATAATACGTTACACCCTGAAGGTCGGTATATGCCTCTTGGTAGCAGAGTGTTGCCTTGAGGGTATCGGTCAGCGTATCACGAAGGTGCTTATATACAGCACGCAGATTCAGCGTAATGAGAGAGTCGCAGCCGGAAGCATTGACTTCGGTACGTATGAACGTGCTGTCTTTTTTGCCGTCGAGGGTAACGATGTCGCAGCCGAAGAGATAGTGTCCGCCCACGAGCACGCTATCGGTAATGACGGAAGAGGAAGGTTTGCCCCATGAGAGGTGCAGACGGACGTCCTTTCCGCTGATTTCTATAAGGGTATCCTGATTGCCATCGGCACGATGGAAGAGGTTGCAGCCCATTGCGAAATGGTCGGCAGTGCAGACCTGCTCCCATAGTTCCTCAGGTTCGGTAGCGCATAGCGAAACCGAACACAAAGCAGCAATGAGGAATAAGAATGATTTTCGTTTCATAATCGTAAACAATTAGAGGTTATGAAATACTCTTATTCGCTAACAGGTTTATTAGAGAATTCGATAGCGTTCTCACCCGTATAAGTGCCAATTTCAAGGAAATAGTGCCCTGCATCAAAAGAGGACATATCTATCTTTTGGGGAGTCATACGAGGCTCTTGATTGATAATCTCCTTACCATCTGCGTCTTTGATGACAATGTTGGTGGTGAAAGGATTGGTGACGATTCTAATTGCGTCATAGTCGCTGCACACCTGTAGAGGATCTGTAGATGGAACGAATTGTGGCTCAATAATGAAACGGTCGCTGATAGTTGTATGCGTGTTAGCCACATAGGAAGGACAATTGGCTGTTGTTACCTCAAAGGCATACGATGTTCCGTTATTCATATATATCATAGAATCAAGAACAACATCATATAGTTTCATAATGCGACCTTTTGAAACAGTAAACGATAAAGTATAATGCTGTTTGGTAGCTACGTCCGCATTAGTAACAACGACCATCGGAACATTAATCAATGTTTTTGCTTTATATATACTAATCTTGTTAGTATTGTATGTAGCATATACATTTACATTATGGGTATTAGCGAGGGTTCCCGTAAAGGCAGTACTTGTTGCATCATAAATTGGTGCAAATGTAGTTTTTTCCATCAGCGTTAACGAGTTGGAATTGCCGTCTTCAGAGTTGAGCGTTATTTGTGTTGCCGACGGATCTTGAGCAAAGAGGCTTACAGAAACGGCAATAGCAAAAATACTAAATATTATCTTTTTCATATCTGTTATTCAATTTAGATGTTATGTATGTTATTTTTGAGTGCCTGGACCGAGACTTCCACCACCTGTTGGAGTACCTTGTATATCACCATAGGAAGTAGGGCTAAAGAAATCTACCATAAGGGAAGTACACATAGAGAAAGGAAGAACCTCCGTATTTGGAATGAAATATGTCTTTTTCATATTTTATAAAATTGTCATTCCTCTGCCCAAGTGACAGGGCAGAGGAATGATATTATATAATGATTATAATTTTTCGCCTAAAGCGTTGTAACGAACGCCGTTTTGGATAACCATGAATTGACCGTTTTCAACTACCTTGATGGTAGAATTAGCGTTATTCAACTCGTTCATATCCGTAGTTACGCTTGGTGCATTGCGTACAATCATAAAGCGTGCTTCATTAGCAGATTTTGCCTTTTGGCGGAAGGAATATGTAGCATCCGCAGTCATCTCAACACGTTGTTGATTCTCGAGGTCAATCAACGTAAATTCATCGCCGTTGAGGTTGCTGAAGCGAATCGTATAATTCTCGGATACACCAGCTTTGAAGCCAAGGATAGTTCCTTCTACATTATCGCTTGCAAGATGGGCAAGCTTACCATTTGTGGTATTTGCATAGAGGTTGATACCTTGAGTATATACATATTTGCTTGCATCAGCTCCATTATCAAAGTCTTGCGTGAACTCGTTAGATTCAATAAGCGAAACCTGATCGGCTTGACCATTCTCTGCTTCAATACGAATTGTTGCTACATGCATACCCAAAACTTTTGCTCTGCGAGGAGCTTTCTCGGTGTCATCCAAACGACCATTAAAGCGAGGATTACCCCAAATAGCATCTGAGTATGATACGTCTGTAGAACAACCTGCCTTTCCTTTTAAGATGAAGGCTTGCATAGAACGAATTTCTGTGATAGGAGAACCGTTTTTATATCGCGCAAGTCCGAATTCAATAGCATCGTTGTCAACTGCAACGAACTGATCCGCCTCCTCATCAAACACCCAAACAGACCACTCAATATCTCCCTTGGTATTTTCAGCAACAGGATAATGTTTTGCAATGGAATCCAAGAAGGTTGGAATATAAATAGGAGCGGTATAACTATTACCAAAGAACTGGAATTGTTCAGGGTGGTCAACGAATGTAAAGTTGCCATCATGATTACCGACCAAATTACCTTTGAAAGAGTAGGTGATACCACCATCCATGGTGTTGTTGGTAACTTGGTAACCTACAAACGGCTTCATATCTTTCCAACGAGCGAGCATTTGCCAATCCAGTTTCTTGTTATCCCAACCGAAGACAGCGTCCACGTAACTTGTTTCACCTGTACATAGTTTTTGATTCGTATAGTCATCGCCATAGATTGTAGCTTCACCATCGGAAGTAGGAATAGCAAAACGTTGGTAGATGTACTCGTAATTAGGGGCACCTGCTATTTGTTTAGCCTTGGTATAGAGGTAAACGGTAGCTTCCGGTTTGGTGTTCAGTTGTACATCAGGATGGCACATGAATACACCCTGCTCGGTTTCCGAGGCTTTAATAATGATATTATTCTCGTTATCCGCAATTACACCATTGCTTCCTACTGTAACCACAGCATCCGGTTCAACAATGAGTTGTGCAGTCTCGTCTTTGAAGAGAGCACCAGCGTCTTGGATTTGCAGAGTAGCACCACTCTTAACGGTAAGTGTCTGTCCTGCCTCAATTTGCAACGAAGCTGCCACAGCTTGCGTGTTTTCCTCAACATATACGTTGTGGTCAATCAGTACTGGGGTAGTATCTTGCGGAACGACATCGGTTTCTGACAAATCCCAAGTCTTGTCTTCGTGCCAAGGGTTACCCAGTTCGCCATAGATTTCAGATTCTTCGCCTGTCGTACCTTGGAGAGGACGAATCTCGTACCACTTGTTTTCTTCGTCTATGCAAACCAAGCCATAATTTGGCAAAATATTTTGGTGGAATTCGTGGAGCAATTTTTCGGCAGAAATATATACGCCTGCACGAGATGGATCATTGGAATCTCGAACAATCTTCCATCCTTCTTCCTCTGGATATTGAGTTTTCAATGCTTGTGTGTAATTCACATAGTACAATTGTATATCGTTCTTGAATTGGAAGATACCACTTGTCAGATGTTGGAAAGGATGTACTAAATAATAAGATTGAATAGTGCAACTATCTGCTTTGTAGTTCAATTCATCTGGAACAAAATCGAGACGGAAGAAGCCTTCAGTAATTGTCACGTGATCAAGGTTAATTATTAACTTCTCATGTGCACCCGTTCCAGAATAACCTAAACGGATAGCTTTTACCACAGCATGTTTAATATCTATCGTGACGTCCATTGAATTTGCAACAGCAGATGGATCTTGTAACCAAATACGATCAACTGTTACCTCATTATTCTTACCACCATCGATAATAATTTCACGATGTGTCTTAGCACCTATAATACGGATTGCGGTATTTTCATTATTAGGAACAACGACAACTCCTTTTGTAATATATAATCCACCTGTCACATCAATTGCATAACTCGAAGCACCGATACCTCTATTCTCAATAGTTCCACCCTTTACGTACATCTTGTTGCTGTTATTGATTGTAACATCTGACGCCCAACCACTCAAGTCGGGTTGCGCGCAATAGTAAGTAATCTTACCATTTCCAGCTTCAGAACCATCTGCAATTGTCAATATTCCGCTATTGTTTAATAAAGAGGAGCCTTGAACAAATACATCTAAAGCGTTTCTATCATCTGTGGAAATGAGATGCCCGTTTAAGTCAATGGTGATATTTTGACCTTTATTAATGGTTGTTTTGCTTTCATATACCATCAAATCTTTAACCATTGTAATAATTGCAGAGTCTGCTGTTCCTGCTGCGGTTATTGCCTCTTTCAAAGTCATATAAGTTTTACCATCGGTGCTCAATTTGGCAGCATATACACCGACTTGATATTTAGTAGGCTCGCCTTCAATCGTCTTTACATCATAATCCTCGGCAATATTGCTGTTGGTTCTTGGATCAAAGGTATAAGTACCACCTTTAAGAAGGACATCCCCATCAACAGAGCCAATAGAGGCATCAGGTCTGCCTTCTACTATTACTGTCGCACCATTTGTAGCAGTCAAGTTATTAATGGTATGTTTACCAAGACATAATGTAATTGATTGATTAACTTCAACATCTTCCAAATCAGCAACTACAATTACATATTGCTCTCCTGCAGCAACGGCAGCAGCAACAGCATCTTCAATATGCAGGTAACCTAGTTCACCCACTTGTGCTTTGATTTTACCCACTTCATACCAATCGTCTTCTTCTCCTTCTACAGTTGTTTTAACTAAAGCATAACCAGTTTGGATTTCACAGTCGCCTATATCGGTTGTATTAAAGAAACCTCCTGAAACTTTAATTTGTCCACTAACTTTACTAAAGATAGCACCACTCGGTTTTTTGAATTTTCCACCCGTTACATAAGTGTTTGCACCATAACTTGAAAGAATTACTTGCTTGGAAATAAATTCTCCTCCATTGATATAAAGGTTTTCTTTACTATTCAAATAAAAAGCATAATATTCGTCACCCGTGATTGTTCCTCCATCTACAGTTATTGTGCTCTTTGAATTGGAATAGATACCATAAAAATCACTAAACACATCACCGTCTGTCATCGTAATTGTACCACCCTTAACGTACAAAGCATACCAACCTGCATAAAGATCAATATCATCAATAGTAACAATACCTCCTGCGACATAAAGACCATAAGCAGAATCTCCTCCTTTGAATGTACCATCTACGATGTGCAATGTACCTTCATTGTACATGATTCCATAAGTGGAACCTTCACTTGTATAGGTTCCATCATAAATAGTAACATTACCACCTTTTTCATTCCAGAAAATAGCATCACCTTTAGAAGTTATGGACATATTGCCTAATTCCAAAGTTCCGTAACAATCAAATATAGCATCGCCACCTGTGGAATAAATAGAACCTGATTGAGTATTTGCAAAGACAAGCTTACTGCCGGCCTCAATTGTAATCATATTTCTATTAGTGAACATAATGGTATAACCCGCCAAGTCCAATTTTACATTGCGTTTATCACTAAGAGTAATATTTAGCTCTTCAGTAATGGGGGCAGTAATAGTAATCGTTGTAGGTTCTACACCACTTTCGGGAACGTGGTCAAAAGCATCTTGCAAACCAAAATAAAAATCAGAACCTATTTGTGCTACGAATTTACCTACCGTGCAAGTTTCATCTCCGTTATCACGAGCAGTATAACCTGCTGCCACATAAGAATCAAGAGTAGTTTTTGCGATAGTATAAGTACCACTATAGATGTCAATATCGCCATCTGTTCCCTCATTAAAAGATGTAATGTTACCTCCTTTTACTTTAACTGTCGCATTGGACACTGACAACTCACCATTGATGGCATACGCATCGGTGTTAATAGTCAAATTCGTTCCATCAACAACTACGCCACCATCAATATTATCCAAAAGCACGATTTCATCATTCGCTTTTGCAGCATTGATAGCCTCTGCTATGGTCTTGTAGGTGGTAGTACCAATCTTTGCCACTTTTTTCTCCATAACAGTATAAGTGCCATCGCCATTATTGAACCACATATACCCTTCAGGCACAGCGTACCTATTTTTAGTATATGTTCCACCATGAAGGATATAAGTTCCTGTACTTTTTGGATTCACATAGACATCTTCACCTGTACTTGCGGTATTGCCATAAATAAAGCAACCATCTTCAATTGTTACAGTAGCGCCTCCTTCAATCCAAACAGCATAAGTTCCACCATAACCATAGGCACCATACGCTACTACTTTTTCAAGTGTTAAAGAGCCGCCATTAACTGAAATAGCACGTGTATTATAGGAATACCATGGAGAACCTTCAAGGTGGTAATAATACGGATAATCGTAATATATATCCCCGTTTATTATTTTTACACCATTAGCGCTGGATGCTATTGCCCAAGGACTATCATCGTATGTAACATTATCACCCCCAGTATAATGAATCCTATTTTGATTCAGGTCCAATGTAACATTAGCTTTATTGATTTCCAATCGTTTCTCTTCTTCCACTCCTGCGACAAGAGTAATTGTTTGCCCTTCCTCGACGGCTTCAAGAGCTGCTTTTAGGGTTGTGAAAGTTTGTTCTCCAATCTGAGCGACTGGCGTTGCCGCAGCCTTGCGCGGAGCCATTTGGGCTACCGATGCAGGCGCGATTTGCGGTGCCTCGGGTTTAAGCATCTCAACACCTGCCGGGGCATTTGGCTCCATAGGAGGAGTCGGACGTTCGGGTTGATTAGCCCAACCTTGTGTGCTGATAAGCAGCCCGGCTGCTAACAGCATAAAAGAAAATAATTTTCTCATAATGTTTTAATTTTTTAGGTTAATAATTATGTTAATTTGGTTTATGTATTGTCAGTTTTTCGCTTTTTAGCGCTTGTAATGCGCTGAAAATCAACAATTTACCCCCCCCATGGCGGGGGGGAGAGGGGTAACAATAAGTACTAAATTTGGCAGCAAAGGTACTGCTTTTTTCTGATATAAGCAAGGATTTGAGAGAATTTTTTGATATTTTTTGGTTTTTTGGGTTGGTTGGGGGTGGTTTATGTGTCGTTAGTTTTTTTATTAGTTTATTAGAGACCTATGACAATAGGGAACTATGGACCTACAAAAAAGCGGTAACTCAATGTAATAATTGGAATTACCGCTAAATAAAGGGGAAAGGAACTTTGAAATCTAATAATGATATCTTATTGATAAAATCTTAACGGAATGAGTTGATTCCTCAATTCTATACAACAATCGGTGCTCCCTATTGATTCTTCTACTCATACATCCAGACAGCGTATGTTTCAATTTCTCAGGTTTCCCGATCCCGTTTTCCGGATGGAGTTGGACATCTCGAAGTAGCCGTGATATTTTGGCTTGAACATCGACTTGTCCACTTTTTTTGAAAAAATCAATATCTTCAAGTGCTTGTTCAGAAAATAAAAGCGTGTAGCCCTTTACTTCCATAAGTCTTCTATTTTCTTTTCTACGAATTTGCCTTTCATTGCTTTTTGTGCGCGTGCCACATACATAGGGTCATAAGGGCACTCCTCTACTATAAACGCTTTCGATAAGCGCATTGTTTGTAGAAATGATTGAACATACACATTTTGTGGATTAAATGTAATCATCAAAGTTTGTCTTGTTGCAGGTGTCATAATTCTCTATTTTGCAGTTTGCGCTGCAAAGGTACAAGTTTTTTCTAATATATGCAAATAAAAAGAGGATTATTTGTTATTTGTAATTTGTAAATTGTAAAATGGTGCATTCTTGAGAGTGGAGAGTGTCGAATGACCCTCGAATGACCCTCGACTCAAAATGATAGCAGGTTGCTACTTGGCAATGACCAAATAATACGACTTCTTGCCCTTCTGGAAAAGCAGGTACTTATTATTGAGGAGCGCGCGCGCGCATATAGGCGTCTGCGGATCGGTCAGTTTCTCTTTGTTCATAGAGAAACCATTCGCCATAATCATCTTACGCGCCTCACCCTTGCTGGGGAAGATATTAGTCTTCTCTGCCAATAAATCCAACGGCGCAATACCTGCCTCCAACTCGGTACGCGATACTTCGTATTGCTCCACGCCATCAAACACCTGCAAGAACATCTCCTCACTAAGCGAACGGAGCGCATCGGCTGTCGTATTGCCAAACAAGATATTCGTCGCCTCGACGGCAGCGTTGAAGTCGCTCTCGCCATGTACCATGACAGTGACCTCCTGAGCAAGCCGCTTCTGCAACGTACGCAAGTGCGGAGCTGCGTCATGCTCAGCGATAAGCGACTCAATCTCCTCACGCTCCAGCGAGGTGAAAATCTTGATATACCGCTTGGCATCATCATCGGATACATTGAGCCAGAACTGATAGAACTTATACGGGCTGGTATAACGGCGGTCGAGCCAGATATTACCGCTCTCAGTCTTACCGAACTTGCCGCCATCGGCTTTCGTAATAAGCGGACAGGTAACCGCATACGCCTCGTTGCCGGTAATCTTCTTAATCAACTCCGTGCCCGTGGTGATGTTACCCCATTGGTCGCTTCCGCCCATCTGCAGTTTGCAATTCTTATGCGTATTGAGGTAATAGAAATCGTAGCCTTGCAACAACTGATACGTGAACTCCGTGAAGGACATACCCTGCGAAAACTCACCATTGAAGCGCTTCTTCACACTATCCTTCGCCATCATATAGTTGACCGTAATCAGTTTGCCGATATTGCGGGCAAAATCGATAAAGGTGAAGTCTTTCATCCATTCGTAGTTGTTGACCAACTCCGCCGCATTGGGTTCTTTGCTATTGAAATCAAGGAAGTGCTCCAACTGCTTGCGAATACAAGCCACGTTGTGCGCAAGCGTCTCCTCATTCAGGAGATTACGCTCGGCAGACTTGCCGCTTGGGTCGCCAATCATACCCGTAGCACCACCCAACAAAGCAATAGGTTTATGCCCGCAACGCTGCAAGTGACGCAACATCATGATGCCACACAAGTGACCGATATGCAGACTATCGGCAGTAGGGTCAATACCCAAATAGCCGGTTGTAATTTCTTTCGTCAGTTGTTCCTCCGTGCCAGGCATCATATCTTGCAACATGCCACGCCAACGCAATTCCTCAACAAAGTTTTTCATAATATAATCAGTTTATAAAATTCGTAAATCGAGTACAAAGGTACTATATATTTTTCAAATATGCAAATTTAAGTTCGGTATTCGGATAATAATGCGCGAGAATGTCGCGGTAAGAAAAGCCCTCTTGCGCCATCTCGGCAGCACCTATCTGGCATAAGCCTGCACCATGTCCCCAACCATGTCCCTGCAAGCGGAAGCCATTGCCTGTCCTAAGAATATCAAACCAACTGCTATAAAGGCATTTGGGCGATAGCCATAGGCGAATCTTGAGCTCCTTGCCGATAGTCATACGGCGTTTGGAGCCCACAATCTCCAACTCGCAGATACGTCCGCTTTTGCCTCGTTTGAGAGGGTTGAGCGCTATAATGTCTCCAAAATCTATGCCAGACTTTTCGCGAATGATAGAGGCTAATTCCTCGGGAGAATAAGTCACTTCCCAGTCGTGGAAGTTGAGCGTCTCTTGGTCGTAATCGTTCAAGAAACCTTGATGGGCACGATGGTCGGTAAGCAGGCGTTGCGCCACTTTACCACAATAAGGACAATCCACCGATTCTAAATAAGGGATATGTTTATCCTCCCAACAGGTTTCAAATTCTTCCGTTTTTCCACCGCAACACTTATGGTAGCGGCAGTCGCAAATCTCGTTGCCAAACGTCAGCACTTCGCCACGTGTGGCATTGACCGCGTTGACGGCCCGCTCATTACGCCGGCGCAGTCCCTCGTACCGCTGGCAATGGTCGTCAGCGCAGACGTCGAAGAGAGTATGTCCCGCAGTAGGCTGACGGTGCTGACGGTCATCGTCCAGCGAGGTGATACCCATCGCCCGCATTGCCCAACTGCGCGAAATGACAGCGTGCGCCTTCAGCAGTTCCAACTCGCTATGTGTGGACATCTCGCTCGAAATGACACTCGTCAGGTAATCCTCCAAATCAATGGTGTTGATTGCCGTTTCCGTGCCGTCCGGGTTGTGAACGATATCCAATGCGCCCTCGAACTCCTGGTCTTCAAAACGATCCCAATGAAACCCAATGCCGATATGCACGTGCTTGAGCAGGAACGTGTGTTCTCGCTGTTCGACCTCAATATGAGGCGCTGTCAGTATGCCAACGCGGATTTGCATTAGTGTATTCGTGCTTGGAGTTCCCACGTGCGGAGGCGGTCTTTATACCAGTTGTTGCGGTTCATTGCCACGATGTCGCAATTGGCATCGGAATTGTCGTCCCAACGACGGCAATTATACACCACGTCGTAAATCCTTCCGATGCGGTATTCACGGCTGATGCGCAATCCTACGGCATAGTCCTCACCGTATTTGGTTGTAGGGAAATTGATTTGGCGCAGAAGCGTCGTACTGAAGGCTCTTGGGGCACCTAAGCCATTGATACGAAGAGCATTATTCATTCCGTTGGTGTCTGTCCATTCGCGGTGGTCAATCACGCCCGGGGGCAAGATATTACCGTCGATGTCGGTCATCCGGTAGGTGCCAATTACCATGCCATACGCATTTTCTTGGAATTTATCAATGAAGCGTTGCACGGTAGTTTCGTCGTGATACGTGTCGTCGGAATCGAGTTGGATAGCATATTTGCCACAACGAGGGTCGTGAACAGCCACGTTCCAGTTGCCTCCGATAGCGTGCCACGTCTTATCCTGCGCAATATAGATGAGTTCGGGCACAGAAGCGTCTTGACGGCGTAGCGCCTGATTTTCCGCTGCCAATTCTTTGACGGTTGCCTGCGTGCCGTCAGTAGAGTTGTCATCTACGACGAACACGTTATATATATAAGGTGTATGTACCTTTTGCGAAAGGGCGCTGCGGACGGCATCACGAATCGTGCGGACACGGTTTTTGCACGGAATAATCACGCTTGCCGTAACGGGGAACGTGTCTTCCTGCGGTGCATCGTGCAATTCGGTAGGGGAAATCAATGCATGGATAGTCTTGAGGTGCGCCGTGACACACTGTTCCATTTCCACTTGTACGGCACGATTGCGCGGGTCAACATAGTCAAACAGTTTTTCACCCGATTTGCGTGTGTCGGTTTCTACCTCGTAATAGAGATATTCAGGGATATGTACTAATGCTCCCATACGGCTGACGCGCAGACGCAAATCATACAATCCTGCATAGGTGTAATCGGCATCCATCTCGCGGACGGCTTGCAGAAGGGCTTGGGTACGGAACAGCAGGACTGCGCCAAAGTCGAAATCGTCGCGCAACGCACCTTCTTGGTAATCAATCACAGGAGCCTCTTGGCGCAGAGTGCCTTCTGCGGATTCAATCTCGTGAAAGCGGTCGGCATAAACCATCACGGCACCCGTATTTTCCAGCACTTGCACCATACGCTCTTGCGCCAGATATACCCAACGGATATTCGGTTTGGTAGTAATCAACGTATAATCCGTGCAGGCTTGTTCCGCAATGTGACGGAGGTCAGACGTAGAACATAAACGATTCGGGAGAGAAAAGGTAGTAATCATATTATCAGTTTTATTTAATCGCATAAAGAAAAGAGGTCGGCTCTGGGGTTAACCAACATTACAGGCACAAGACTACGCTGAATGGCGTGTCGCTCGGGCGGACCGAATAGGAAATCATCCATTCCATATTCACGACTGGCAGTAAGGAGCAACAGGTCGTGCCCGAAGTCGCGCTGTCTTTCGCAGGCTTCTTTGGCGAGGGAGAAACTATTCTTCATCGCTTCTTGAACTTCGTAAGATAACGTTTGTCCGATGCGCTGACTGACGCTTTCGATGTGTGTTCGGATTTTATGGAGGTTCTGCTCCGCCTTGCTGCCATAATCGTGCGCCTTGAGCAGAATCAGGTGTGCGCCAGTCTTGCGTGCCAAATAGGTGCAAATCTCTGCCTTATAGACTTCCTCCTCCAACAGCGTGACAGGCACCAAGATACGCCGAATGAGAGGTGTATCAGGCTTGGGCAATAGGAACGTGTCCTGCGAGGTGATGCCTTGGTATTTATCGCGCATAGTCTGCGTAATAAAGACGTACGGACGGCGCTCCTCACGGCAAGCGTTCAGTCGGTGTTGTATCTCGCGCGAGCGGTTGAGACAACGGATAACCAGTATGTCGTCGGCATTTTCCATTAAAGCATTTTCCTTTTAAACTTACGTGTCCAGAAACTGAAAACGGTAACGGTAACGCAAACTAAACCGGCAGCAATGATATAACAAATCCATCGTTTGTCGGGGGAGACATCAAAACCTTCGGGTGCAATCAAGATATAACTAATGCTGACCATCGTCATAAATTGAGCAGGAATAAGCGTAATGAGATACCCCCACTTCATAGGTCTATTCAGGCTTTGGTGCTCCTGCTTATACAAGAAGAGGGTGGCAGCCCAGAGAGTAAAGACCGCCATTGTCTGATTAGTCCATGAGAAATAGCGCCACACCATAGTGAAATCTACAAACACCAATCCGAAGACGCAAGCGAATAGCGGAATAGCAATAATAAAACGTTTGGCGATGTTCTTCTGGTCAAGGTGCAGGAAATCTGCCAAAACAAGACGTGCGGAGCGCAATGCGGTATCTCCACTCGTGATAGGAGCAGCAATGACACCGATGATTGCCAATATACCCCCTATCTTGCCGAGCCATGAACGGCACAACTGATCCACCACGTCTGCTGCGGTATGGTGGTAGGTATAGAGGTATTCGTTGATACCCACTACTTGTCCGCCATCGACTTCAAAACGATACGAACTGGCAGCGGCAGCCCAGATGAGGGCTAAAATGCCTTCACATGTCATGGCTCCGTAGAAAATCCAACGTCCTTGACGTTCGTTGGTAAGACAGCGTGCCATAAGCGGTGCTTGCGTCGCATGGAAACCCGAGATAGCACCACAGGCGATACTGACAAACATCATCGGGAAAAGCGGAAGGTCGTTGTTCAAATGATTCTGCAGACCATCGGTTATCTCAATCATATCGCTACTATGCCAGCCTAACATTACAATCATAATGCCTATTCCCATAAAGAGCAAAATACCTCCGAAAACAGGATAGAATCGTCCGATGAGTTTATCGACAGGAAGGATAGTTGCCAACGTGTAGTAACCGAAGATAATAAGAATCCATGTGATAGGAAGCGCTTGTCCGTGGAACTGCATGGTAGGAAAAGCGTGAAGCCCCTGTAACAATCCTGCAGGACCGCTAAGAAAGACCGTGGTCAGCAGTGTAAGCAGAATAGGCGTGAAGAGGCGCAAACCGAGTTTGACAACCGTTCCTAACTGCGAGCCTACTATCTCGGGCAGACTGGCACCATTCTGGCGTACCGACATCATTCCTGTAATGTAATCGTGTACTGCACCGGCGAAAATAGTACCTAATACAATCCATAAAAAGGCGGCAGGACCAAAGCAAATACCCATAATAGCGCCATAGATAGGACCTAAACCAGCGATATTAAGGAACTGAACCAAGAAAATACGCCACCCGGACATAGGAACGTAGTCCACACCATCTGCTTGATTGATGGCAGGGGTATGGCGATTAGGTTGGATACGAAATACTTTCTCTACCAAAGTGCCGTAGAGAAAGAAACCTAAAATAATGGTAATCAGAGAGATGATAAAAGTGTACATAGCTCTATGTTTATTTCTTCTTGAACTTCTTTAGAATTAGGCACAAGCGGCAAACGCAAATAGTTCTTAACCAGTCCCATTTCGCTCAATACCGTCTTGATGCCACTTGGGTTGCCCTCTTTGAAGAGCAGACCAATCATCTTGGCATAGCGCGCTTGCAACGCACTATCCGCATTATGAACGATTTTACTAAAATCTTCAGGAAAAGCATTGGCAGCCACGGAAATCAGCCCGCCGGCACCTGCTTGCATCAATTCGGCTGCGATACCATCGTCGCCAGAAATAACCATCAGCCGTCTTTCCTGTTCTTCCGTCTGCGTAAGGGCAATCAAGCGCTTAATCTGCTCCACGTTGCCGGAAGCCTCTTTAATACCGATAATCGCATTCGGGCAAGCCTTATGCAGGCGTATCACCGTCTCGGGAAGAAGATTAACCCCTGTTCTACCGGGTACGTTATAGAGTATGACCGGAACGGGCGAAGCCTCTGCAATCGCAGAGAAATGGCGGAATAAACCTTCTTGCGAGGGCTTGTTGTAATAGGGACAAACCGAAAGGATAGCAGCCCATGGACAATGGTCGGTGTGGCGCAAAGCCGTCACTTCTTCAATTACGCGATGTGTGTTGTTTCCTCCTAATCCTAAGACGAGCGGGAGACGTCCTGCTATTTTGCGGACAATAAACTGCCGTACTTGTGCTTTTTCCGTATCATCTAAAGTAGCGGCTTCTCCCGTTGTACCTAATACGACGATATAATCCACTCTGCCAGTTAATTGCTTATCCAACAGTTTGTCCAGCGCCGTATAATCGACAGCACCAGATGGGAGAAAGGGTGTAATGAGTGCGGTTCCCAAACCGTGAAGATTATGCTTTGTCATTGCTATGGATATTACGTAGATAGAATGTGATTTGCTCAAAGAGATACGTGGGCTCTTTCTGCGGTTCGGTATGAATGCGCAGGTCGTGTATGCCTTCGACGATGTCCATACCGGCTTTGAAATGGGCACGAGCGTACATGGCGATATAGTGCAGGGGGCGACAAGGGTGTTGGGTCAGGTCAATCAGTAGGTTATATTCGCGCCGGTGGAGTTCGTTAATCAGTTCCTCGCGCGGAGCACCTAACAGATTAATGTCTTTGCGCCCAAAGATGCGACTTTGTGGCAGGATAGGCGAGAGGATATCCTTTTTGTCGGCATATCCCCATAGAACGACGTCCTTGTCTTCCTTGAGCAATCGGTCGCGTAGGTCTTTGACAACAAGGTTCTTCTCCATGACATCACTTTCATAGAGAATCAGCACGCTGCGGGCACTTGCATAATCGGGAAACAACACATGACGCGGAGGCTGCCGATGCAGGTAGTGCATAAAGATTCTATCTTTCAGTTTATCAAGCATAGTAAGGTATTATTTTGTTGTGTTCGTATTAATCAGTTGTAAAAATTCGTCTTCTGTCAGGAGTGCCACGCCCAATGTCTCGGCTTTCTTGCGTTTCTCGGGTCCCATATTCTCCCCCGCAAGAATGAATGAGGTTTTGCTGCTTACGCTTCCGCTATTCTTTCCTCCGTAGGCTTCGATGAGCGTCTTGTATTCGTCGCGCGAATGTTGGGTGAAGGTGCCGGAAATTACAATCGTCTTACCCTCCAAAGCATTCCCCATGACGTTATCGTTTTCCTCTGCTGTCATCGTGAGTCCTGCTTCGGCAAGTCGTTCCACAAGGGCGAGGTTAGCAGGTTCGTGCAGCCATGCTACTACATTATCGGCTATCTGTTCGCCCACATCTTCGATGGCGGTCAGTTGCTCGCGGTCGGCTTGCTGCAATGCGTTTATAGAAGGGAACCGGCGGGCAATCTTCTTTGCCGTTGTCTCGCCCACCATCTTGATGCCCAATGCAAAGAGCACACGCGCCCATGGTACCTGCTTGCTTCGCTCGATACCGTCTAAAATATTCTGTGCCGACTTCTCGCCCAATCGCTCTTGGCGGGCAATATCGGTGGCTTTCAAGTTGTAGATGTCGGCTATGTCGTGCAATAAATGTTGCGAGTAGAGCAGGTCAATTGTTTCCGTACCCAGACCATCTATGTTCATGGCTTTACGCGAGACAAAGTGCTCCAGTTTACCTTTTATCTGTGGCGGGCAGTTGGTTTCATTCGGACAACGCCAAGCCGCTTCGCCCTCTACACGAACCAAGGTTGCACCACATTCCGGGCAGACTGTCGGGAACGTATAAGAATAGTTGTTCTCGTCAATATTATCCTCCTCTTTGCCTGTAATTTTAGGAATAATCTCGCCACCTTTCTCTACCCAAACGCGGTCACCTTCTTGGATATGTAGTGAGCGTATAAAATCTTCGTTATGCAGGGTAGCGCGTTGCACTACGGTGCCACTCAATTGCACAGGGTCGAGGTTTGCCACAGGTGTAATCACGCCCGTGCGTCCTACCTGGTAGGTGATACTGCGTAGCAGCGTCAGTTGCTTTTCCGCAGGGAACTTATAAGCAATAGGCCAACGAGGTGTTTTGGCAGTATATCCCAATGCTTGCTGCTGCTGCAGGTTGTTCACCTTCAGCACGATGCCATCTGTAGCAACAGGTAAGTCCTTTCGTTTGGTATCCCACGTGTTGATGTACGCCATTACCTCATCTACCGAGTGACAAACCTCCACGTGCTCGCTAATTGGGAACCCCCATCGGCGGGCGGATTGGAGACGGTCGTAATGGGTGTCGGCAGGCAGATTGTCGCCTAACATATAGTAGAGGTAGGTGTCCAGTCCGCGTCGTGCCACTTCCTTGGCATCTTGCAGTTTGAGGGTGCCGCTGGCAGCATTTCTGGGATTGGCAAAGAGAGGCTCTTCGTCCATCTCGCGCTCTTGATTTAGCCGTTCAAAGTTCTTCCACGGTAGCAGCACTTCTCCGCGCATCTCGAGGAAACGGGGGCTCTCCATACCTGCAATCTGCGGCAATGTCCACGGAATAGACGGAATAGTCTTGATATTATTCAGCACGTCATCACCTTTCACCCCGTCGCCACGTGTCACGGCGTGCGTCAGGAGTCCATCTTCATACCAAAGCGAGATACTCAATCCGTCGAACTTCAGTTCGCACACAATCTCTACATCTTGCGGCAGTTTTTTTACCCAATCTTCCACTTCCTCGCGCGAGTAGGTGTTGGCAAGCGAGAGCATCGGATATTTATGCGTAATCTGCAGGAAGCCACTCTTCTTGCTAAGGTCGCTGCCGACATGCTTGGTAGGCGATTTAGGGTCGTCCATCTCGGGGTGGTACTTCTCCAAATCTTGCAAGCGCCGCATTTTTTGGTCAAACTCCCTATCACTCATGGTAGGTGCGTTCAGCACATAGTAGCGGTAGTTCTGCTCTTCCAATTCCTTGCGCAGAGCAATGATTTCCTCCCTCTCGGGTGCTTCTATTTCGCTAAAAAGATCCTCCATATCAGTCGATAATCAGTTTGTATTGTTTTACCTTGTTTTGGAAATACACGTTCAGGACATATACTCCCGGGGCAGATGGACGACTTATCGTGCAGGTCTGTGTTGTGATAGGCTCAAATGCAAGTCGTTGTCCGGATAGAGTATAGAGGGCATAGAACGTGTTGCCTTCATCGCCCAAGGCTCCTTTGATGATTATATCTTGCCCATTGAACAGCACGTCGTGAAGGTTGATTTGATAGGTTGTGTCACCGATGCTGTGTTTACCAAGATTAAGTCCGACTACAATCGGGTCGTGGTCGGAACAGCGGAACATCGTCTTATCCGATGACCTATCGTAGGTATATTGGTCGCTTTCGTCGGAATTGATATGATAGGCAATCATACCTGTCACTTGCGGAAGCATGGTAGAGTCGCACAGCGCATGGTCAAGATACCCTGCCCGTCCTCCGTACATATAACTATAACTGCTGTCTGCATGGAAATATCGGTGTAGGTCGGTAATGGCATATTTCGACTGCGTGAAAAGCCGTATCGGGTCTTCTTGTGCGTAAGCGTTCAGGTCGCCCATGAAGAGTACGTTGCTATCGCGCAATTGCCGGCGGAAGATGTCGTATTTATCCAGAACGGCTTGTGCTTCTTGGGTGCGCGTATGGTTGTAACACCCCTGTCCATAGTCGGCGTCCAGTCCGCTTCCGCTGCCCGATTTGGCTTTGAAGTGGTTGATTGAAACGATAAACTTCTCCCCCGAACTCTTTTCTACGAAAGCCTGCATCTTCTTGCGATGTTTGACTGCGGTCTCGATGTTCTGTATCGCAGCATAAGGTTCTACGGTCTCGGTGCAATAGACAAATCCCGACTGTGTGTATGAGCCGTTAATGGACGTTCCGCTGGCGATATACGTGAAAGGTCTGCCCGTATTTTTTGTCAGGTCGTCGGCAATCTCTTTCAGGGCGCCATTGCCTTGCTGAATCTCTACCAATCCGTATATGTCGGCATTGATTTTAGCCAAGGCTTTGCTAATCTTTGTCCGTTGCGATTGGTGCTCGCTGTAACTATACGGTCCCATACCTGTGCCGAATTGGTCAACAAGGTAGTACTCAAGGTTCATCGCGCAAACGAGCAGCCGATGGCGAATGGTATCCCCATTTTGATTGACTCGCATGTCGATATTCGGAAGCCCTGCTTCTAAGTCGTTACGGGTATTTCCTTGCCACGTACCATTGATAAAAGACAAGATATTGTTGGAACGCACATAAGCATGCAAGTTGTAAATTTTTTCTCCGCAACGGTGGTAATCATAGGTCCCTATCAAATCCATTTCTCCACAGGAGTTGTTGCGTACAACGGTAGCATAATTGGCATCGTTCGGGTGGGCTTGGTTGTTGGGCGCAAATAGCCGTTTCGGGGCGACAGAGATGCTGTTGTAGTTGTCAACAACGTACATAGGTTCATCAAAAATCACATTTTTGCCCACATACATACTTAATTCGTCTGTTGTCCACGTCTCAGGGTTAGAGATATGGATATGTGTTTGCCCGAAACAGCATGTAGCGCAGAGCAGAAGCCAATATGTATATATCTTTCGTATGTCCATTTCCTTTGCTCTGCAAAGGTACTGCTTTTTTTTGACATACACAACAAAAATCTTCAAAATTTGCATATATCAAAAATATTCGTTACCTTTGCACAAAATTTCTAACTATGCAATCATTTTCCGACATAAGGGTTCGTTTGCGCGACTGGTGGTCGCAGCATGGACCGAACAAGTATATTCTTACGTTGATTATCTTCGTATTTATTATGCTTTTCGTAGGTGAGCAGAGTTGGTGGAAGCGTATTGCGCGTAGTCGCCAAATTGCGGAATTGGAGGAAGAATATCAGACGTATCAGCAGGGAATAGATGAGGCTACGCATGATATCGAACTGATGCAAAATCGAGATAGTCTGATTCGCTTCGCACGTGAGCGATACCACATGCATACTGCCGATGAAGACGTATATTTAATTGAGAAAAAATGAATGGCTTATGAAGTCTAATATCCTCTTAATCATAGGTTTAGTCGTTCTGCTTGTAGGGGCGGTCATGAGTTACTGCAAGATTGAACCTTATGCTGATTACGTCTTGATTGCAGGTGCGTTAGTGGTAATTATCCGTGGCGCTGTCCATGCCCGCGAGCGCAATGAGAATGTCAAACCAACCGACGATAGCGCTCCTATTGAGAATGATTGATAATCTCGTTTCACATCACCGTATTTTAGGTATCGACCCGGGTACGTTGTTCATGGGTTGGGCTATCCTGGATACAGAGGGACAGAAGGTCTCGATAGTAGATTTCAACGTGTTAGACGTGCATAAGTTAGACGGGCAATATCCGCGTTTGCAAAAGGAGTTTTTCTTCTTGCAGGAGTTGATTGACCGCTATCAGCCACCAGAGTTGGCAATTGAGACGCAGTTTGTAGATAAGAACCCGCAGACGATGATTAAGATTGTCCATGCGCAGGGAGTGGCTATTGCTGCTGCACTCTCAAAGGACTTGCCTATCAACGAGTACTCACCAATGAAAATCAAGATGGCAATTACGGGTAACGGACATTCCTCGAAGGAGCAGGTAGCGGGAATGTTGCAACGTTTCCTGCATATTTCGGACGAGGATATGCCGAAGAAACTTGATGCAACCGATGCTTTGGGTATTGCCTATTGTCATTTCTTGCAGTTGGGGTTGCCGCTCAAGGCGGAACATGGGGCTAAGGACTGGACTGCTTTTGCCCATCAAAAGGGCTTGACCGATAAGTCGCTTACAGGACCGAATCAGCAACTTTTGGCTGCCCTTCAGTCCGCCAAAAAACGTAAGTAATACGCTTAACCCAATGTCCCCATCGTCAAATAGTACCTTATTGCAGTATCAACTTCATTCGTCGGTAGAGGCTTTCTCTACACGGCGCGATAGTAGTTTGCCGTATTCTATTATCCGTCCTCATCAGGTGCATGGCACGCAAATCGCTATTGCTGAGCGGGTTGCTGACCAATTAGGCAAACTTCCTGCCGACCTCACACGTGAAGACTTGTGGGGGTATGATGCGATTGTGACGGCTGTGCCTAATTTGGCTATTGCGGTTCGCACAGCGGATTGTATTCCTGTACTTCTATACGATACCAAGAGGCATGCCATTGCGGCTATTCATGCAGGGTGGCGGGGCACGGTTGCCTATATTGTGAGTAAGACTATCTCATTGATGCACAGCGAGTTTGGTACGAATGCTGCCGATATAGTAGCGGTTATCGGACCGGGTATTGCTAAGGCATCGTTTCAGGTTGGCGAGGAAGTTGTGCAGCAGTTTCGAGATGCGCATTTTCCTATGTCGCTTATCTGCGAATGGCAAGGCGAGCCGGTACGTTGTGCTGCGTCGGTTGTCAATCCTATGGCAGGGGGCTATCATATTGACCTCTTTGCTGCCAATCGTTGGGTTCTGGAGTCGGCCGGTGTCCTGACGCAAAACATACACACTTGTGGCATAGATACTTTCCTTGATACCTCGTTCTTTTCTGCGCGTCGAGAGGGCACTGCTTGTGGCAGGATTCATTCCGTTATCCGGGTTGTCAGACGTTAGTTGTCAGGCGTCGGTATTCCTATACTCAGGTTATACTGATCCTATAGTGTGGTTATACTAATACTACGTTTATCCTACGTATATCCTACGTATATCTTACGTATATCCTACGTA
>JAKSNN010000019.1 GCA_024399755.1 Paludibacteraceae bacterium
GCGTTCAACCGCCGATGCCGAAACGACAATACTATCGCCCATTATGTGAACGACAGAAAATATAGCCACACGTTGTTGCACAACACAATAATATTGAGTTAATGATAAGGGAGAGGGAGAGGGATTAGGCGTAATTGCGGACATCGGCAGCAGAAATCTCGTTGCCGGCAAGGATAATCAGTCGCTCAATCACGTTCCTCAGTTCGCGAATGTTACCACGCCACGAGCGTTGCTGCAATTCCTTGACCGCATCAGGCGAGAAAGTCTTGAGCGCCCAGCCTTGTTCTTCACAAATCTGCTCCGAGAAATAACTGACCAGCAAGGGAATATCCTCCTTTCTCTCGTCCAACGAAGGGATATGAAGCGGAATGACATTCAAGCGATGGAACAGGTCCTCACGGAAACGTCCTGCTGCAATCTCATCGGGCAAGTTCTTGTTGGTAGCGGCAATCACACGGACATTCACGTGAATCGGTTTATCGCAACCCACCCGCGTAACCTCGTTCTCCTGCAAAGCACGAAGCACCTTCGTCTGGGCAGCCAACGACATATCTCCAATTTCGTCCAAGAAAAGCGTACCTCCGTCGGCTTGTTCAAACTTACCCGCACGGTCCTTTACAGCCCCTGTGAAAGAGCCTTTGATGTGTCCAAACAGTTCAGATTCAATCAGTTCGGAGGGGATAGCGGCACAGTTAACCTCGACCAACGTCTTGTCGGCACGCGCACTCTGCGCATGAATCAGCCTTGCCGCCACTTCCTTACCCGTTCCGTTCTCCCCCGTGATAAGAACACGCGCTTCGGTAGGCGCCACCTTATTTATTATATCGCGCACGCGCGAGACGGCTTCGCTCTCGCCAATCATTTGATTGCGTTGTGCCACTTTCTTGCGCAGTTGCTTTGTCTCCTCCTTGAGGTTATGGGTTTCCTTTGCCAGAGAGCCGTGTTCAAGAGCATTCTTCGTGGTAATGAGCAGATGATTAAGGTCAAGCGGCTTCTCGATAAAGTTCCACGCACCTTTCTTGACCGCCTCGACAGCCGTCTCGATATTGCCATGCCCCGAAATCATGATGATAGGCGCCTGCACTTTGCCATGCAAAGCCTCCAGCACCTCCATACCGTCCATTTCGGGCATCTTGACATCGGAAAAGATAAGGTCGAAAACGGTAGCCAGCGCCTTCTCAACACCTTGCTTACCATTTTCAGCCAATTCTACCTCGTAGTTTTCAAACTCAAGAATCTCTTTCAACGTGTTGCGAATCGCACGTTCATCGTCAATAACTAAGATTTTAGACATGATTTATACTATTTTGACTACAAAGGTACAATGTTTTTTTGAAATATCAAAATTTTGTTGTACCTTTGTACCCGATTATGAAAAAATATATCTTATTATCCGTTTTTTGTGGTTGGATATGCCTGCTTTATGCCGGCTCCACCACCGTTTATACACGTGTTAGTTCGCAACCTAAAGACGGCTGGGCAGGCACGTACCTGATTGTTTACGAGAACAGCAAAACAGAAGCCTACGTCTGGACTGCCGAGGACGACAAAGGCAACTACGTGAAAGCCACCATCAGCGATGGCGGAAAAATCGTTGCCGACAACCTCGCAGCCTACGAAGTGGAATTGCGTTCGGAAAACAAGAGTTATGGCATTTATGTGAAATCGGGAGATAATCAGGGATATATCTATACCGAAGCCAAGAAGAACGGTATCGAATTCGGCAAAAAAGGTGCGCAGGAATTTACGCTCCAGCCCAATTCGCCTTACGTATATCTCTTTACGAACACGGGCACGCAGAAGTTCTGCTACAACGCAACGGATAAGCGTTTCCGCATCTACTACGACAAGGATAAGAAATGGACAAACTACAAGAATATCTGTCTATACCGCTTGGGCGATACCGAAGTGGAAAAGCCGAAAAACGAGTTGGACATAAACTATGTACAAGCCGATTTCTACGCTTGCACGAGCGTCTGGTCGGGCACTTATCCCTACTGGGACGTCGATTTGACCTTAGCCGCAGAGGATAGCGAAGAGGCTTTGCCCTACATCTGGTTGCAGATCCTGTCGTACAGCCAATACTCCATCGCAGGCAAATATAAGGCTTCTTGGACCGACGGAAGAGCAGGATATATACACGCCACGAAGAGTTGCGGTTCAAGGTGCGCAGGAGCGTATTTCTACAGCAGCAAAGCCGCAGACGGTTACTACCAAGTATCGCTTATCGACGCGAACATAGAGATTACGAAAGTAGGCAAGCCGAAGGGCAAACCGAACTTCTACACGTACCATATCACCATGGACATAACCGACTCGAACAGCAAAGTATGGACGTTTGACGACGACGTCGATGTATATGGCGTTTGGCTGGAATGTGCCGACAAGAAAGAAGGTATCCACGAGGACCCTGTGCCGTTTGCGCTGGAAAGCGGCAAACACGTTTCCGAAGGCGGAACAGCCATAGATGAGGTCGCCACGACTACCGATGTGGCACATAAATTGATGCGGAACGGACAGATAGTAATCCTGCGCGAGGACAGAAAATATAACCTATTAGGCAATAGAATTGAGTGATACTCAAGCATTTGAGCATATTAAACTATAAGAATATCCGCGAAGCAGAACTGAGTTTCTCGGATAAAATCAACTGCTTCGTTGGGCTAAACGGTCAGGGCAAAACCAACTTGCTTGACAGCATCTACCTGCTCAGTTTCACCAAATCAGCCTTCAACGCAACAGACAGCCAAAACATCATGCACGAGGAAGGTATGGCGATGGTGAGAGGACAATACGAGAACAACGGGCAAGAGATGACAATAACGTGCGGACTGAAACGAGGTGTGAAAAAGCAGTTTCGCCTTGGGCAGAAGGATTATCAACGGCTAATCGACCATATCGGGCTCATTCCGCTGGTGATGGTATCGCCCGAAGATAGCGAACTGATTGCAGAAGGAAGCGACGAAAGACGGCGATTCATGGACATCGTGATTGCCCAGTACAACAAGGAGTATTTAGAGAAACTGAACCGCTACAACGCCCTGCTCAAACAACGTAACTCACTACTCAAGACCTTAGCCGAGCGCGTGGAAAACCTTTGCGAATTACCCTCGGAAGATGACCAGTTGTTAGGCGTATTGGAGGAGCAGATGACCCCCTTGGCGGAATATATTTTTGCAGAGCGGACACAGTTTATCGGGAAATTCCTGCCCGTGTTTCAGGACCTGTACAAGGAGATTTCCGACCATAAAGAGCAGGTTACGCTACGCTATATCAGCCAGTTGCAAGACCGCAATTTAGCGGAGGCTTATCCCAAGACACGCCAACGCGATATGATTTTAGGCTGGACCAGCCAAGGCATACACAAAGACGAGTTGGAGATGCAGTTAGGCGAATATCCGCTGAAGCGTGTGGGCAGCCAAGGTCAACAAAAGACCTACCTCATGGCGATGAAACTTGCACAAGCCGTCTATCTCGGCAAGCCGATTCTGCTGCTGGACGATATCTTCGACAAACTGGACGCAGAACGGGTACAACGTATCGTGGAAATAGTAAATAGCGAGCGATTCGGGCAGATTTTTATTACCGATACCGACCGCCAACATCTAACGCAAATAGTAGGTAATGAACACAAGATATTTCATGTTAACAATGGACAAATTACGCAATAATTTAGTATTGCTCTTGCTTTTGGCGACCCTGCCGATACGTAGCGAAATCACGTTCCGCGGCGCCTGGATAGCCACTGTAGCCAATATCGACTGGCCAAAACAGCAAACCATCGGCAATACCCTCGAGGAGCAATTTGATATGATAGCGATATTAGATTCGCTGGAGACCTTGGGCGTTAATGCCATCATCTTTCAGGTTCGCCCCACGGCAGACGCGTTGTACGAAAGCGAGTTAGAACCAATCAGCAGTTGGCTAACAGGCAAACAAGGCAGTTGGAACGGACAAGAACCTTGGGACCCGCTGGACTTTGTGGTTACGGAAGCACACGCACGAGGTATGGAAGTACACGTGTGGCTCAACCCCTATCGCGTGAACCTATCGGGACAAAGCACAGCCCATCTGGCTCCCAATCATATCATGCATCGCCACCCTGAGTGGTTCTGGCACTACGGACAACAATGGTACTTTGAGCCGGGACTGGACGAGACACGCGAATGGATTTGCGATGTCGTGACCGACATTGTGAGCCGATACGAAGTAGATGCCGTCCACATGGACGACTATTTCTACCCCTACCCGATTGCCAACACTTCGTTGCCCGACCAAGCCTGTTTCTTGGCACACCCACGGGGCTGTACCAACATAAAGGACTGGCGCAGAAACAACGTGAACTTAGCCATCGAGCAGATTTCGCGCACGATACGCGAATGCAAGAGCGACGTAAAGTTTGGCATCTCGCCGTTTGGCGTCTGGCGCAATTACGACCCCAACCGCAAGCCGACACCCGATATGCCACAAGGCAGCCACACGCAGGCTTTGACCAATTACGACCAACTATATGCCGATATCCTGCTCTGGATTCGCAAAGGCTGGATTGACTATGTAGTACCGCAACTCTATTGGGAAATAGGCAACAAACGGGCAGACTACAAAGAGTTAGCGCAATGGTGGGCGGAAGCCGTAGAGACGGCTAATCTGCAGTTTAACGCAACGGTAGAAGACCCCGACCTGATGCACGAATGTGAACTCTATATCGGCATGGCACCCTACCGTCTTGGCGGGGAGAAAGAGAACTCGGCGTGGCGTACAGGCAACGAGATAGGACGACAAATGCGCCTTAATCGCACCATCGAGGGTATTCATGGCGAATGCTTCTATTCCACGTGTCCGCTGCTCAAGAACCCGCGACACGTATGCGATACGATAATGAGTTTCCCGATAGAAATGGAGGAATAAACCATGGCTGTAACGATTAATCATATCCATAAACACTTCGGCAAGCAACACGTCTTAGCCGATGTCTGTTTTTCGATTCACGATGGCGAAGTAATCGGGCTACTCGGACCCAATGGCGCAGGCAAATCTACCCTCATGAAAATCATGGTTGGCTTATGGCATGCCGATTCGGGCGAGGTAGATGTACCCAAGAAACATGGCTATCTGCCTGAGCAAAACCCACTCTACGAGGAGATGTATGTACGTGAATATCTTATGTTTATGGCACGTATCGGCGGTATAGAGAAGGGAAAGGAAGACGCTACGGCAGACGAACTGATTGCACGGGTAGGACTGACGGAAGAAAAACATAAGAAAATCGGTCAGTTGAGCAAAGGTTATCGCCAACGTGTAGGACTGGCACAAGCCCTGATAGGCGACCCGGAACTGCTGATTCTGGACGAGCCGACTACAGGACTTGACCCAAACCAATTAGAGGATATACGCGCCCTCATACGGCAAGAAGGCAAGAATAGAACCGTTATCTTATCCACGCATATCTTGCAGGAAGTCAGCGAGATGTGTTCCCGTGTAATCATCCTTGACCATGGACATATCCGCGCCGATTTGCCTATGAGCGAGATTAGCGATTTAGCACAATTATTCCACGATAGTACAACCCACTAACCCCTAACCATGATAGATTCCGCAGAATTTGTAATTTCCAGTCCGGACGTAAGCAAGTGTCCGAAATCTCACTTGCCCGAGTACGCCTTCATCGGCAGAAGTAATGTAGGCAAGTCGAGCCTAATCAATATGTTAGCGCACAACGGAAAGTTGGCAAAGACCAGTCAGAAACCCGGTAAGACGTTGCTTATCAACCACTTCCTTATCAACGGGAGAGATGCTTCTCGTGCGTGGCACTTGGTAGATTTACCCGGGTACGGATTTGCACAACGGGGGCAACAGCAGCGAGAGGAACTGAAGAAAATGATTGAGCGTTACTGTCTCATGCGAGAACCGTTGGTAACGCTTTTCGTGCTGGTAGATAGCCGGTTAGAGCCACAGACGATTGACATTGACTTTATGAACTGGCTTGGCGAGAACGAAGTGCCCTTCTCGATAGTCTTTACCAAAGCCGACAAATTAGGGAAGGTTCGCTTGGCGGAGAACGTAGAAGCATATAAGCAACGTTTGTTGGAGCAATGGGAAGAACTTCCGCCGATATTCATCACCAGCGCAGAAAAGGGATTTGGCGAAGAGGAATTACTGGGCTATATCGACTCGCTGAATCAGTCGTGCAGAGAATAAAAACGCATTATCTCTTGCGCAATCAAAAAAAAAGTCGTACCTTTGTGCGGTTTTGTGAAAGAAAGCACAAAAATACTGCTTTATAGCATAAATAACGAATATAAATCAACAAAAATATACTAATCATGCAAAAACAAAATGTTGTAGTGAAATTTTGCGGAGACTCCGGTGACGGTATGCAGTTGACGGGAAATATGTTCTCGTCGTTGAGTGCCATCCTCGGAAACGAGATCTCCACACTGCCTGACTACCCTGCAGAAATCCGTGCCCCGCAAGGCACTCTCGGAGGCGTCAGCGGTTTCCAAGTGAACTTAGGTGCCGGTGTTTACACGCCGGGCGACAAGGCTGATGTGCTGGTAGCGATGAACGCTGCTGCCCTGAAAGTTTGCACCTTAGGAAGTAAATTTAACGTAGCAGGTGCTAAGTACGACGAGAACGAATGCACCTACAAGAAGAACGCCGTTGTCATCATCGACACCGATTCGTTCAGCGACAAAGACTTGGAGAAAGCACTCTACCAAACACGCCAAATGGAAGAAGTGTTCGTAGAACTCGGTATTCCCGAGAGCGTGCAAATCGTTCCTGTAGCCCTGACGCAACTTACCAAAGAGAGCCTGAAAGATTCGGGAATGGATAACAAGGCAATCTTGAAATCGCGTAATATGTTCGCCTTGGGCGTAGTATGCTGGCTCTTCAATCGTCCTATCGACAAGGCGATCCACTTCTTAGAGGGTAAGTTTGCGAAGAAGCCTGCGCTGATTGCTCCTAACGTGAAAGTGCTGACCGATGGTTTCAACTACGGAAACAACACGGCTATCAACATCAATACCATCAACGTAGAGGTTGCCGATGACCTTGAGCACGGAACCTACACTTCTATCGCTGGTAATAAGGCTACTGCTTTCGGTCTGATTGCAGCAGCAGAGAAATGTGGCAAACGCCTCTTCCTCGGCTCTTATCCTATCACTCCTGCTACCGACATCATGCACGAATTGGCTGGCAGAAAAGACCAAAACGTGATGGTCGTACAAGCAGAGGACGAGATTGCCGGTGTCTGCACCGCAGTAGGTGCAAGTTTCGCAGGCGATTTGGCTGCGACGACCACTTCGGGTCCCGGCTTGAGTCTGAAGAGCGAGGCTATCGGTTTGGCTGTAATGGCTGAGTTGCCACTCGTAGTAGTAGATGTACAACGTGGCGGACCTTCTACGGGTCTTCCTACCAAGACCGAGCAAACCGACTTGATGCAAGCAGTTTATGGTCGTAACGGCGAGTGCCCTGCCGTTGTAATCGCAGCATCGAGCAGCGCTAACTGCTTCCGCTTTGCATACGAGGCTTGTAAGATTGCCCTTGAGAATATGACGCCTGTTATCCTGATGACCGATACCTATTTGGCTAACGGTACAGGTCTGTGGCGTATCCCAACTATGGCAGAACTGCCTGCTATCAAGCCACAGGGTGTACCTGAGGAACTGAAAGGCAAATACAACGCAGCTCTCCGTGACGCTAATTCTATCCGCTACTGGGCTACCCCGGGTATGGAAGGTTTTGAGCACCGTAACATCGGTTTGGAGCGCGACAGCGTAAAAGGTAGCATCTCGACCAACCCTGAGAACCACGAAAAGATGGTGAAGGCTCGTCAAGCAAAAGTTGACCAAGTAGCCAACAAGATTCCTTTGTTGGAAGTACAAGGCAACAAGCAAAGCGATACGTTGCTTGTAGGTTGGGGTTCCACCGAAGGACACCTCCATGCTGCTGCTAACGAACTCGGTTGCGCTTTGGCACACTTCAACTACATCAACCCACTTCCAAAGAACACCGCAGAGGTGCTTCGCCAGTATAAGAAAGTAGTGGTTTGCGAGTTGAACAATGGTCAGTTTGCTGCTTACCTGCGCTCGAAAATCAGTGGCGTAGATTTCAAACAATACAACGAAATCATGGGTCAACCATTCGCTGTAGAAAGAATCATAGAGGCAGTTAAGAATTTGTAAAAACTTACAAACTTATAACTTACAAATTTAAAAACTTACAAATTGAACATTTTATGGAAGCAAGTCAATTTAAATCAGATCAATATGTTCGTTTCTGCCCGGGTTGCGGCGACCACGCTATCTGCGCAGCTCTGCAAAAAGCGATGGCAGAAATCGGTGTTCCTACTCACGAGACCGTAGTTATTTCGGGTATCGGCTGCTCCAGCCGTATGCCACACTATCTCAATACCTACGGCTTCAACACGATTCACGGACGTGGTGGCGCTATCGCTACAGGCGTCAAGACTTCCCACCCCAAACTAACCGTTTGGCAGATGTCGGGTGACGGCGACTGCTTGGCTATCGGCGGAAACCACTTCATTCACGAAATTCGTCGTAACGTAGATTTGAACATCTGCCTTTTCAACAACCGTATCTACGGTTTGACGAAAGGTCAGTACTCCCCTACATCGCCTAAAGGCTTTGTCAGCAAATCCAGTCCATTCGGTACGGTAGAACGTCCGTTCATTCCTGCAGAACTCGTTATGGGTGCTCGCGGCACCTTCTTCGCCCGTACACTGGACGTAGATATGCCTACTACCGTAGATTGCATGGTGAAGGCTAAACAGCACAAAGGTGCCAGCGTGATTGAATGCTTGGTTAACTGCGTGATTTTCAACAACGGCACACATAGTTGGATTGCAGACCGCGAGACACGTGCAGAGCGCAGTATCGTTCTCAAGCACGGCGAGAAGATGATTTTCGGCGCTAACAACGATAAAGGTTTGGCTCTTGACTACAGCGCAGGCATAATGCCTCGTCTGATTGTCGTAAAGGCAGACGACCCACGTGTGCTTGTTCACGATGCGAAGATGGAAGATCCTACTCTCCACCGTATGCTTGCCCTCATGGGACAAGAGAAGTTCACCGACGTGAAGAACGCCGAGTGCGAACCGGAGTTGCCGATTGCTTTAGGTGTTATCCGTGACGTGGAGGCTGAGACCTACAACGACGCTGTCAACAACCAAATCAACGAGATCCGCAGTTCCGCAAAAGCAAAGAACTTCGACCAACTGACTCAGACACTTGAGCACTGGGAGATTTAAGTGCAAATGGACAAAGGACAATTTGTGATTTGTGATTTGTTATTTGTTATTTGTGGATAGAGGCTATGCCACAGAAAAAAAAGCGTCCTTGTAAGAGAGGACGCTTTTTATTCCATCAAAGCAAAGTACGTGCGGTAGGCGATACGATACTGAATGCGTGCATCGGTGAGATTGTTCTTCGCCTGCAGATATAATGCCTGCGACTGCAAAAGGTCGGAAATAGTCAGCATACCCGCTTTGTAATTGATTTGTGCAAGACGCAGGTTCTCCTCTGCATGCTGCAACGAGCGCTCATACTGCTTAATCAAAGCATAGGTTTCTCTCATTCTATCGTAAGCCTGTTGCTCCTGCAAGAGCATTTTCTCGTCCAAGTCCTTCTGCTGTAGTTGCGCTTGACGAATCATGAGGTCGTGCTCTTTGAGTTTATGTCCCGTCTCCCACCAATCGGTAATCGGCACACGCACCATCACCCCCAAGAAGCCATTTAGATGCTTCTCCTGAGAGGTTGTAATATACTGACTCCTTGCGCTTTGCGAGAGAGGCGCGAGGTAATTCATATATCCATATACCCCACCCAACGCCACTTGTGGCAAGGCGTCAGCCAAGGTCATACGTCGCTTAAGTTGCTCCGCCCGCACTTGTAGAGACAGGAGTTGCGATTCCGGGCGATTAACGGTCGTAGGTGCAGCAAGCGTATCGGGCAGATAATCCGACACCGTGTCGCAGAGTTGCACCTTATCGGAATAAGGAAGACCAACAGCCTGAAAGAGTGCCCGACATGCCAACACAATGCCGTTGTTGAGTTGTAGTGTTTGCGCAGATAGTTCGTCTTGCCGCATTTCCACCATCAGCAAATCGTTCTGCAACGTTATACCCGCATTGACAGCGCCAGAGACGATTGTATGCAGCGTATCCAGCAAAGAAGCGACAGAGCGGACGGTTTGCCGTTTGGCTTCGAGATTGACAACCAACCAATAACTCTCCTCGACGCTGAGCAGAACGTCACGATGTTGTATATCCGTTTGCAGGCGTGCCGCCTGAATGCCTAATTGCGCCAATTTATTACCTGCGACAATCTTTCCGCCCATGTAGATAGGTTGCACAGCCGAGACCGTTGCCACCAGCCCATGCTGCATAAATCCGATAGTTTTATCAAGCCCCAAAGCCGCTCCGTAATTGGTATATAAGGTATTGAGTAAGTCTCTTGCCGTGGCATTAGGGATATCCTCTATTCCGACTTGCGCCATCGGATTGAGGGCGTGGAACCCGGCTCCTATCAAATTGACTTGCGGAAAATACTTTGTGCGAGCCTGATTACGCACCTGCTGTGCTTTCTCCTGAGAGAGGAGAGCCTGCGCCAAGTTGCAGTTGTTCTGTTCAGCCAAGCGCAAGCAACTATCTAACGCCAGCGACTGCGCAGACGTAAAGCCTGTATAAAAGAGCAAAGCGCAAAGAATCAATATGTTACGCAGGATGTCTATCATAAACTTTCCAATAGATTACGGGTAAGAAGGTAAGGGTTAATGGCAACGTGAAGAACGTTCCCAAGCAGATAACCACGCCTAAAGGCATCCACAGGGAGGTATGTGCGATAATCATAGGAATGACACCCAAAGCGGTAGTTGCCGATGTGAGAAAGATAGGACGCATACGTCTCAATCCTGCCTCAAAGGCAGCATCACGTACCGTCTGATGTTGTCCCCAGCGTAGTTCCTCGGCATATTCGTACATCATAATCGCATTACGCACAATCACTCCTATCAACGCCACAACACCCAAGACAGCGGTAATGGAGAAGTCCAAGCCGAAGAGAAATAGTCCCAAAAACGCACCGAATAGCGTCAAGAGGCAACTGGATAGTGTTAGCAACGAGATACTGACTTTCTTGAAATGATAGAGCAACACGACGAACATCACCACGATAGCCGCCAAGATAGCCATTAGAATCTCTGGGATACACGACTGATTGATTGCCAGCAGACCGCCATACTCCATACGCACACCTTCGGGCAAGACGGAATAATACTGCTTAAACCATTGCTCTACTTTCTTCTGCACCACGGGTTGCGACGTATGCCCACACAAATCACAACCTACTGTGATGGTGCGCTCACTATTCCAGCGTGTGAGGTTACTATGATGCCAAGAAGGCTCTAAATCTGCAACTTGCCGCAGCGGTACCCACACATTCGGAAAGGCAGTCGGCACTAACAAATCACTCAACGCATCGTAATCTAACGTATCGGCTCCTTCAGTATAAAGCACAATCGGAACGGCATGTTCGCCCTCGTACAGCGTAGTGAGCGTCTGCCCGCCTAAGGTACTATTGAGATAGAGCGAAAGCAGCGTCTGCGTTACGCCTAAGCGTTGTGCCTCGTCTTCGCGCAAACGGATCTGCACGGAAGAGACACACTCGGAATAGTCGTCATGCACCCATGTAACCTCGTTCAGTGAGCCGAGGTACGTTCGCAAAGAATCAGCCACTTCACTCAGCACACTATAATCATCTCCCTTGAGATAGACCTCAATAGGGTTCTTTACTGCCTGATAATCCATCTGCTTGAATCGGATATAAGCGTTAGGGAAATAGTTCTCGTAACGAGGTGAGAGTTCGGCAAGCAAGTCTGTAGTGGCAGTTTGAGAAGTGGTATTGACGATAAATTGTGCATAGCTGTTACTTGCCATCTGCGGAGTATAAGTGGCATGAAAACGCGGAGAAGCTTGTCCCACGAAGTTGGTAATCGACGTAATGCGGGGGTCTATCACTAACATACGCGCTAACGAATCGCTCAACTCTGCCGTTTCGCGTAGCGGACTCCCTTCTTGCAAGTGAATCTCCACAGCGAAACAACTGCGATCAGCCTTAGGCATCATCTGCACATTCAATCGCGTAAAAAGAAAAATACCCAATACGAGCGAAGCCACCGTAATACCGATGGTAAGCCACGGGAAACGGAAGCACCATGTCAGGATAGCACGATAGCCCTGCTGTAACCAACCGAAGAATATGTTTTGCCCACGCTCTATCACATTCATGTCGGCTTCCGTTTGACGCCTAATCATACGCGTCGCCAAGTAAGGCGTCACCCAAACGGCATAGAAGATGCTGGCTAACAGGGCAAAACAGATGGTCCATGGAAACGATTGAATAAATTCGCCTAACGGACCTGTAATAATCTTCGTCATAGGGAAGAACATACCCGATATCGAGAACGTTGCCACTATCATCGGAACAAAGAGTTCCTTCGTAGATACCGCAGCCGAATACCAACGCGAATAGCCTTGCTCCAGGGTATTGGAATAGCCATCTACTACGATGACGGAGTTATCTACAATCATACCTAATACGACTATCAAGGCTCCTAAGGTGACAGTATTCAATTCAATGCCTGCAAAATAAAGCATCGCAAATGTGATAATCGTACAAATAGGCACACCTAAACCCGCTACCAATGCCGTCTTAATCGGGAAAAGTAGGAGCATCACAGTTATTACAACTAACATCGAGAGTCCGATATCGCCCATAAACGAGAATACCGAGTCGTTCACTACCTTTGGCTGGTCAGTAATACGGTGAAATTGTAAATCTTTTGGCAGAGAATGTCGCGCCTCTGCGAGGATATTATCCACTTCCCTTCCGAACTCCACGATATTGTTTCCCGGCACCATCTGGATATCTACAATCAGGGACGAAGCCTTCGTAATTTGCGCACTCAGCGAGTCCGCGACATAGAAATCAACGTATTTAGAAGCATTGGCATAGCGGCGCGTGACGGTAGCGATATCCTTTACACGCACAATACTGCCGTCTGCCGGGTTGCTGAAGATGATTTGGTTCTCCACCTCTTCCTCTGTTCGATACGGCAACGCCACTTGAAGCAATGTATTCGTGCTTCCTATTGAGCCTCCCATCGTACGAAATCCTTGTAACGCCATCTGCGCTAACATAGATTTTTGGTCAATTCCATAGGCAGAAAGGCGGTTGGCATCAACCTCTATCGCTATCTCCTCGGCTTGTTGTCCTACAATCTTGATATTGCCCATCTCGGGGATAGTACGCAACCGGCGAGCCAATTCGCGCGTATAGTCCTCCAATTCGCGCGGACTGCGCTCTGCACTCTCCACCGCTAATAAGATACTCGACGTAGAACCAAAATCGTCCACTACGACTACTTGCAACACCCCTTGCGGAAGAGAAGTCAACTTAAAAAGGTTCAGTCCGGCACGTATCTTAGCCCATGCTTCGTCTTTACGCTCTACATCGTTGCGCAAATCGGCAAAGATATATACCACGCCATCTCGCGTTTCGGAATGAGTATGTTTTTTGTCAATCTCCTCGTATGTAAAGAGGAATTCCTCCAAGGGTTGCGTAACCTGCTGCTCTATCTCCTCGGCAGTAGCACCGGGGTAAAGCGCTGCTATCACGCCCTGACGGATCGTAAATTGAGGAAACTCGTCTTTATTCAAATGAGGCAGGCTCCATAAACCGAGAATCACCAAGACGGACACGATAAAAAATATCAGTCCATGGTTCGCCATTGCGGTCTCAATATGGTTGCGTTTCGATTGCCTCATCTCTATTTACTGATTTGCACGCGCGCACCGGAGAACAACTTATGTTGTCCTGCAACGATGACGCTATCGCCTTTATTCAGTCCGTTTCTTACTAATACAGACTCCTTAATAAACATACAATCAGATACCTCACGCCGTTGCGCCTTGCCCTGTTGAACAACCCAAACCATAGCTCCGTCAGATGTCAGCAACACACTGCGGGCAGGCAACATATATCCCTCTGTCCGTTGAGAGGTTAAGCGCACCTTGGCTACCATTCCCGGTAAGATACTCTGTCGTGCGGAATCCGGAACAAAGAGTTGGCACTTGACGGTATAAGTATGCGACAAAGGCTCTGCCGTTAGACTCTTCTCTGCCACGATACCCCGCATCTCCATATTGTTTAAAGCGGGCACTACCAACGTAGCCGTATCGCCTAAACGAACAGACGTGATATCCTGTTCTGCTACCGTAAACACTACATTCAGTCCGCTGATATTCATCAGCGTCAACACCACTTGTCCCGGGGCAAGATTCTCGCCGACACTGCTTTGAATAGCACCAATCACTCCATTACAGGGGGCATATAGGCGGCAGTCGTTCACACGCTTGGTAAGTCCTACAACAGTAGATTGAGCTTCCTTGAGCTGAGACTCGACCTCTACCCATTTTAGTTCGGTCAGTCCCCCTTCTTTATAGACCTGTTCGGCACGCGCATATCCGTCCTCAGCCTGATGCAGTTTGGCTTGTGCAGCTTGGAGCATACTGTTCTCCTGCGTATCGTCAACAAGTGCTAACAGTTGCCCTTTCTGCACACGGTCGCTCTTCTGCACATAGAGGTGTGTCAGTTTTCCTCCGGCGGGGAACGACAGTTGCAGCGAGCAGGATTCTTCCACATTACCCACATACGTGTGTGTATGGACGCACGTGGAGGTATCTACATAGGCAATCTCCACAGGGAACACACGCTCCTGCTCTGTCTCGGTGGGCTTGAGTTGACAGCCTATCAACGCAAAGCAACATGCGGTATAGCACACTAAAATTTTATCCTTCGTAAGCATAGCCATGGTAGTTAATTTATTTGGGCAATCGTTGTTACGTTCTCGCTTTCGAGCGGCAATTGTGTTACTAAACCTTTGCCTACGTAGGTCCATTCGAAGACAAGTGTATTGTCGTAGCGTGTTGCTTCACCCGATATCTCCACCTTATACTTATCCATTTCCAAATTGAGATAACGCGAGAATGGTGTTATTTCAATGTTCTTACCGACAACATTACCTGTAGCCGTAAACACTTGCCCCCCTAATGGATTGAAGGTTAGAATAACGGAATCCTTATTCTCGGTATCACGCACACTGATGATAGATAGTTGCCCTATCTCTTGAGGTAACTGCAACGTTACCTGCAGGCTGTCATCTATTTTCACATTGCCACTTGTCTTATACGAATAACTGCCTGTTACCATTCTAACCGTTTCCGGCTCGGAGCAGCCAAACAAAATCAATGTACACACAAACAAAGAGATAAAAAACCTTGTCTTCATCATAGATAATCTAATTTAAAAGAATACTTCTTCGCTAAGCGCTTGCAAAGGTACTGCTTTTTTTGCGAATAGCAATGTCCTATTTGTAGCCTTTTATGTTCTAAAGCGATAAAAATACTATTTTTGAACATAAAAAAGTACATATAGACTATGAAATATCAAAAAATAGTAGTACTTTTGTACTCCTTTTGATCCCAAACGTCCAAAGTATGTTACAAAAAGTTACTAACATTATTCTTATTACCGACCAGATAGATGCTTTGCAAGCAGCTACCGAACAAGAGCATGTGTACGATTTATCCGCGCCCATACCTGCGCTATGTGTACTCTACTGCAAGCAAGGTAGTATGCAAGTGAACATCAATAACGAAGTATATACCATCGGAGCACACGATATGTTCATTTGTCAGCCGAATTTTCTGTTTGGTCATTATATGCGTACCCCAGACTTTGCTTCAGAAATTCTATGTGCCCCTGCGAAGTTATTTGACGAGGTGGTACTAAGTTGTTTCAAGTATGAGCCGCATTGGTGGGAAAAACAATTATTCGTCCAGCGTCACCCTGTTATTCATCTGAAAGAGGAGCAGGAGGAACTATTTAAAGCCTACTTCCAGTTGCTGTCGAAATATTTAGCCTCTCCCCGTCAGACCAATCAGCGCGAGATATTGCGTGCGATAGCCCAAGCCGCAGCGTTAGAGGTATTAGCATACTTGGACAATGTGGAAGAGATACGGTTGGCGAGGCAGGACAAGCCCTGCGACATAAGTCAGAAGGACTATATTTTTCATCGTTTTTTGGAGTTGCTTCAGAGCAAGGGACATCATCGTGAAGTAGGCTGGTACGCGTCCCGTTTAGCGATTACGCCACGCTATTTGGGTGTGATATGCAAGACGAAAAGCGGCAAGACGGCAAGCGAACTCATCAACGAGGTAATCGTGGAGCAAATCAAAGAGCGTCTGCATCAGAGCGACGACAGCATAAAAGAGATCGCCTACATGATGGACTTTCCGAATACATCGTTTTTCTGCAGGTATGTCCGCAGCCACATAGGCGTATCGCCATTAGCCTATCGGAGAGGGAAGTTAAGAGAATTTTGAATTAAGAATTATGAATTAAGAGAAAAAGCGTCCTTGCAAGAGAGGACGCTTTTTTCAATTTGTAAATTAAGAATTTGTAAATTTGTAAATGATTGCGCAGAGGACGATGGAAGATTATTCGATGCGCGTGCCAAGGATAGAATAAAGACGATTTTGACGGAAGATAATTACCCTGTCGTTCAAGAGCACCTTGACCGCCTTTTCCTGAGCCGTAGTCGCACCGATAGCGGTAGGCGCCGTATAATCGAAGTCGTCCCACGAGAAGTCCGAGAGTTCAGCGACACTGTTATTATAAAGCAGCCATTGCGCAACGATATTGGCAGCCAATAAACCACCTACTTCCCAGCCTTCGGGCACGTCCTTGCAATAGAACTCCACGACCTCTCCGTCTATGGTAACATAAACGCCATTGCGGAAGGACACGCCCTCCTTATTGGTCGAAACGAAGAAGGAATCGATAGCGACGTCCTCAAAAGCGACCTTGACCAAGACGGGTTGTTCGGCAGCCGGCAATTCGTTCACCAAATCTTCCAGCGATTCGAAAACAGGCGCAGCCTTATAGGTCTGGCAGACAATGTCGCTCTGCTTACCTCCGTTCTTAGCGATAGCATAGATGGTAGTGGTCTCGGTGATACGGATAGGTTCGGTATATAAGATAGCGTTCATCGAAGTTATATTCTCCTCGTTGAGGGTATAGAAGATGTCGGCACCCGGCACAGCCGATAGGGATACACGCATAGAATCGACGAACTCGGTAGCAGCCGGCGAGAACGTAGGCGGCATGATAGCATCGGGGTCTAACTCGGCATTCACTCCAAAGAGGACAAAGCGGTTACCGGCAGTAGCCGTAAAGGTAACTTCAGTAGCACCGTTGGTGGTCAAGGTGAAGTAGTCGTTTTCGGCAGGGTCGTTGACGAGTTCAAAGGTAGTTGCATTCCCCTGTATGCCGGCGTCAGCGACCAAAGTAAACGTTTCGCCATTCACATCCAAGGTCACGTTTTCCTTGTTCCAGCCGGCAGCGTGGAAATGAAGCGTAATCGTGCTGGCGGGGATAGTAATCGTAGCGGAACCTGCTGCTTTTCCAGTACCCGTTTTCAGCGCAGGATAGTTCTCTTCGTCCCACGTAACACTATAGCCCGTTATATCGGTGATATTGCTGGTATATGTAGTTTGGAACTCGGAAGGCGCAGGTTTTTCGATGATGGTGAGACTATAGGTTTGCGTGCGTGTTACCTTTCCTTCGGTATAGGAGACTGTGACGGTTTGGTTGCCCAACGTAGCCATATCGTAGCCGGAGAAAGTAGCATTAGCCGTAACGTCCTCGTCATCGTAATCCTTGCCGGTATAGTGCGCCATAACCTTACCGCCAAAGTCAAAAGCATCGTTTTGGTAGAGTTCGGTTTTGTAGTCGGCAATAGCGATTGTATCCAACACTTTAGGTTCGACCTTAGCGTATGCGATGTGCGCCATGACGGAAGTATCTTCGTCAGCAATAAATGCGTAAGCATAGATGGAGGTAGAATCGGCGATACGGATAGGTTCGGAATACGGCAACCACGTCTTCATCGTATCAAGGCTATAGTTGATGCTCGCCTTATCGGTAGCGCAGGTGATAGCGAGATCAAACGGCTCAGAGAACTTCGGCTCGGTAACGGAGAAGACAGGTTTAGCAACGTGAGAATCAGAAGGAGCGTAAAGTGTGATAGCCGAAGTGGCATCTTCCGATGTGGTTACACTCTTGTAACTACGCCAATCGGGACTCTTATAGAGCGAGAGATAGCGGTTATTCTCTCCGTCAGAAGCCATGAGATTTAAGAACTCACCCGTTGAATCAGCAGAGATGGAGAACTCTACCCCTTTACCTTTCGCAGCACGAACGCCGGAGTTGTTTTTGATGAAATAGATGTCAGCCGTGTCGCCAGCAGATATAATCCAGCCCTCATCGCCCTTCGTAAAGTGCCACATTCCGCTCTCGTCGGTCAGGGCAGCATCAAACTTGGCAGCAGGAACGGACTTGCTGGAATAAACACCTGCGGGTAAGTAATATTGTTGGTCGCCATAGGAAGCCGTAATGAAATAGAGACCTCCATCTACAATATCGTCCAAAGCGACAGGAGCATATATATCAGCGGGGCGGGCTTCTACAACGATATTCGTAATCGTCTTCTCGCCATTGATACTACCTTTGCTAACCTCCACCTTAACGGAAGCAGAAGCAGCGACCTCACTAAACATAGCAGGGGTAACCGTCCATTCTACTTGCGAAGAGAGATCCTTGGTAGAAGCATCGGAATACGTACCCTGAACGGTAAGCCCTGTGATATCAAATTCTTCACCCACATAATAGTGCATCTTTTCGGGAGCACCCTGAATCTCCAAAGCAGCAAGCGTTGGAGCAGAACCTTTCTCGTAGGTGACCGTGATGTCCCAAATACGCGTAGCACCACCTGCCGTGATATAGCCCTCGGTAAGTTTTAAGCCGGAAGCGTCGATTGTGACCGAACTTTCTCCGATTCCTGAAGCAACACCTTCGCCGGTAGCCGAAGTAGTTTTGGACTCACTGAAATATAACGTTGCCGAATTTCCGCCATCCTTCATGGATTTACTTGCACTTGACACCGTCATCGTAATCGACTGAATCAAGCCGGGCATTTCAGGTACTTGGATATAATACGCCTCCGTCTCAGACGCAGATTTCTTGATTTGCAGGAAGTGGTTTTCAGCAGTTGCTTTCGAATGAGCCTTCTTAATAGCAAAAGCCTTCCAGATGTTACCGGCATCATCCGTAATGGCATAATTAGCATACGAGTCAGCCGGATTCACGGCAGTAATTTTAGCGTTAGTAAGCGTGACCGTAGCCGTTTCAGCCATTAACACTACACTTGCGAAAATCGCAGCGAGAAACAAAAATGTTTTTTTCATTGTTTTGTTGTTTTGTTGAGTTAATAATTTTTCTCTTGTTTCAGTTGGTTAGCCAGTCCTTCGATTGGGTCTTTGAGGATAGCGGAGATAGTCATACGGTGTGCGTTCAACACCTCCGTCAGCACCTCTTTATAGTAATACGCTACCGAGCCGACAAAGCCTACAGGCATCGTGCCTTGGGCAGGCATATATTGCAGCAGATTGCGGGTCACAAACGATTCAAAATGTTCATATACAAGGCGATGGATACGTTCATCCGCGATATTCTCAGCGCAGAAACGTGCCAACTCTGCCAAGAAACGATTGGGAAGCGGCTGACGATAGACGCGCTCTATCACGTCGGCTTGCGTGAGGTGATATTGGTCAAGGAAGCGTTGCTTGAGGTCGTCGCCCAACTGATTCTTAAAGATATCGCCTACCAAACGTTTGCCAAGCGTGGCAGCCGAACCTTCATCTCCCAAGATAAACCCTAACGATGGCACGGCAAAGGCGATTTTCTCGCCGTCATAGAAGCACGACCCCGACCCCGTACCAAGGATACAAGCCACGCCCTGACGGTTGCCAAACAGCCCGCGAGCGGCTCCTAACATATCACTTTCTACACGGATATCTGCATGGCGGAAAATCGACGCCAGCACTTCTGCCACAACAACTTTCTTCTCGGGCGTACACCCCGCACCATAGAAATCAATACGCGTAACAGGACCTATCCACAGATGTTTAGCAATCTGCGGAAGAAGTTGGTCGCTAATGATGTGGCGGACAGTCTCCTCAGGCTGCATCACGGGGTTAATGCCATCGGTGAAGAAATCCGATTGCTGCCCGCTCTGCGTTGACAACAACCAATGGACTTTCGTGCTACCGCTATCAGCCAATAGAATCATACGTAGGTTAGAAATATGCTGCAAAGGTACAACATTTATTCGGATTACGCAAGAGATCCACACTTTTTTCGTAAAAAAATAAGAAAAGATTTGCAAATATGAGATTTTTATCGTACCTTTGCAGCCAAAATTAATATAAACTCTATAACCATGAAAAAAATCCTTCTTTTTGCGTTGGCAAGCCTATTGTGCTGCCACATCAATGCCCAAAAGACACAAGCAAACAAAGAAACCATGAACTTCCAGTATGATATCGAGTGCGCAGGCAACGGTGTACAAGGTACGTATCTCGTGAAAGTCTGGAGTTACTCTATCAGCAAGAAAGTGGCTAAAGAGCAAAGCCGCAAAAACGCTGTGCATGGCGTTATCTTCAAAGGTTTTGCAGGTGGCGACGGTTGCGTCAGCCAACGTCCATTAGCCGCTAATCCCGGCGTAGAATTGGAGTATGCAGAGTACTTCAGCAATTTCTTTGCCGGCGAAGCTATGAAATATGCTTCCATCGTTAACGGCACCGATGAAATTGTCAAAGTAGGCACGGGACGCTACAAAGTAGGCGTCGTCGTAACCGTACAGAAAGACCAACTGCGCAAAGCCCTCGAAGCAGCAGGCGTCATTCGCGGACTGAATAGCGGATT